>JBEKWK010000013.1:0-16058 GCA_049513175.1 FCB group bacterium | reverse complement strand
ACTATTTATTTCATCGCTCATAAGATACTAATGATTTATTATTATAGAATATAATCCACGTTGAAATTAATTAAAATTATCATAAATACAAAGAGAATTTATTGAAATTAAAAGGGCAGTGACACAGACTATGCCCAGCCGAACCTTTCGTGTGCAATATTGCCTATGCCCCAGCGGGCATCTATTGAAAGAAATATTACATTGCTTATAAAAGTCGGAATTCTTGTAAGACCGAAACCCACTTCAGAATAAAAATCAGGTGCTGTCGGCATATATCCACCGAATACAGATTTATTAAAGTATTTTCCCGATGAACCTACAAGTATTAAGTCCATGCCTCTTCCTTCATACAAAGGCAGACCTATTACCCTCCACCACAAATCTGTGAGATTGTATTTCACATGTAAATTATAATATTCATTGCCACCATATAATCCTATAGGAGCAGAATAAAATGCTTTCATTCCTCCAATAAATACTAACCCCGATACCATCCTGAACTGATATTGCAAAGGTACATTCTGGCATCCTGAGCCGCCTTCCAATACTATGCTCAAGGTCATCGGATTATATCCTGTAGAAAATGTAGGAAGTATAGCATAGATATATCCTTCAGCTTCTTTGAACGGAGTGTTTGTATTTTCATTTTTTCCTAACATTCCGGTTATAAAAATTTTATATTGAATATAATTACCAATTGAAAACTCATTCGCATCACCGTAAGAAAGACTGCCTTTAATAACGCCGTAATTTCCTTCGATGATTGCAGGATTTTTTCTGAATTCCATTTTCTCGAATATTGACCTGTTCGTAGTGTTAGAAAGAGAAAATTGACGGGAAGATTCAACACTGCCATTATAAATTATATTCCACAAAGAACCATTCAAACCGGCATTCCATCCATCTTTCTTGTAAAAATCATAATAATCCTTATGGAAAAGCAACCCAAAAATTGAAGTAATTAAATCAGGATAGAACCTGTCATTACTCGATACTCCCAAGTCGGAAAATACAGAACCGTAAAATCCAATATCAGCTCTTTTACCCAAAGATTGATTTGTAGATAGACCAACATAGCCAAGTGCTTTTCTAAGTCCGAAACTATATTTTGCTGTTCCTGCAAGATTTACATCATATAATCTAATGGATGGAGTAATACCTAATATAACAGAGCCAACGCGGTTAAACGAAAATTCCGGTGAATAATTCCAATTAAAATGTGATTCTGTCTTAACAGAATCATTATGCACCAATGTATCAATATTTGTATATATAGCTTTTTCCTTATCGGAAATTTCCCTTAAAGAGCTTTTATCCCAAAATTCAGTTTTAACGGAATCCGCAAATTTGGCAACGGTAATCCTGCGGGGACTTGCCTGGAAATAAATTGAATCAGGCAAAGGCTCATTAACAGATGCATCGCTGTATATTCCCGTCGCTGTGACATCGGCGCTTATATCCAACATGCCTTTGATTACATCCACCCTTGCTTTACCGGTTACCTCGAGATAAGTAGGCTGCCAGATATCCTTTTTCAATTCCTCGAATTTCTGGTTGAAATGCAGGCTGTCAATAAATGAAATCGCTGTTCCCTTGCCCGGTTTCAGGTTCAATTCGATTATATTATATGTTCCTTCGACTATTTTCAATGTGCCTTCAAATGCAGGGTAAACATCGGAAGACGGCTTCACACCAATAATATAAACATACCTGTCATCTAATATAGACCTGTCAAGCAATGTAAAATTATAATACGAAAATGCCTTACTGCTTAATGGAGTTACCATCTCCGCATTAATTAATTTAATTGATTCATCATAAAAATTGAAGAAACTAGATATTGCCATAATGTTCTGATTCGCAGCGATATTCGAAGTCTGTCTTCGCTGAATAATCTCGGTTTGGCTGATATTCATAACATAATCTTTGTACACTCTTGAAAAAGTTTCCATAAGAAACATCTGGTATTTCTTATCAACTTGTTGACCGAGTGTAGCGCTGACAGAAACACTATTCCCGTTCACACCACCGAACATGCTTCCGCCAAGCTCTACAACAAGCTTGGAATATAAAAGTCCGCTGAATGTTTTCAGTTTCGCAAGATTCTCATTTTTCTTTTTTATTGCCCTTTCGATAATCTGGTCTGCGGTTATTTTTTCAGTTACCTGTACTCCTTTAAGTTGTACAGGGGAAGGCTTTAATTTTATTTGTAATGTATCTTTGTTTTTCTCGTTAATATTTATATAAGTACTTTCATATCCCAACGATTTTACTTTTATTTTAACATCACCTTCAAGAAAAGGAAGTTTGAATTTTCCTTGCGAAGAAGAATAAGTCCCTTGATTTGTATTTTCAATCCTGATTGTCGCTCCGGCAATAGGGCTTTTAGTATTTGCATCAACGACAACACCTGTTATTGAATACGACTGTCCCGCATTTGCAAACTCTGATTGAAAAGTTAAAAAAAATATTATTAATATAAATAATAGATAATTTTTAAAAATATTCATACTATATAATTAGTAATTATTAATTCGTAATTAGTAATTAATTTTCATCTTACTTCCGCCCCAATTCCTATATCATCTTTTTCGGGTGTCAGAAAATATAACTTTCCATCAGCATCCGAAGCAGCAAGCATCATCCCTTGCGATTCCAAACCCATCAATTTTGCCGGTTTCAGGTTTGCAACCACAATAACAATTTTTCCTACAAGGTCTTCCGGTTTATAATGCTCGGCAATCCCCGCGAGAATCTGTCTTTTTTCAGTACCGATATCAACCTGTAGTTTTAAAAGCTTTTTGGATTTTTTAACATTTTCGGCAGAAATTATTTTTGCTGTTAGTAGTTTCACTTTTGCAAAATCATCAATTTCAATCAGCTCTTCGGGTTCAACAGAAGGAAGCTCAGATTTATTTCCTAGTTTAGAAATCTGCTTATCTATTGTCTCATCCTCGATTTTAGTAAATAATAATTCAGGTAGATTCAATTTACTACCATCCTTCAAAGAGGGGCAAGCACAATCCGACCAAAAATCCTTATTTGGGTGACCCTGGTTTGGTTCTCCTGTCTGAGGTTTCACATTGAGAAAATTAAAAATCTTTTTAGATGTAAAAGGCACAACCGGTGCAAAAAGCACAGCAAGGGAATTGACAACCTGCACACAAATATATAAGGTCTTGGCACATTTTGAGGAATCTTCCTTAATTGTCTTCCATGGTTCCTCATCATTAAAATATTTATTTGCCGCACGGGCTACATTCATTGTTTCCATCAGACCGTCTCTGAAACGGAATCGCTCATAAAAATCAGATATTGATTTAATACCTTTCCATAATGCAAAAATCAGGTTAATATCATTTTCCGAAAGAATTTTTCTTAATTCGGCAGGTACATTATTTAGAATTTCTCCATCTTCCAAATCAGTGGATTCAAAGTAAGTAACAAGATTCTTCCAGTACAAACCTACCCATTTGAATTTATCAGGAAGTATAGGAATTTGTCCTTCATAATTTTTATAAATAAATTGAAGGGAGCGATTCACAAAGTTACCAAATACCGCAGTCAATTCGTTGTTACTCCTCGCCTGGAAATCCTTCCATGTAAAATCCGAATCCTTCGTCTCAGGCAGGTTTACAGCCAAGGTATATCTTAAGGAATCTATAAAATGCTCCTGTGGAAAATCATCTATAAAATCCCTTAAATCTATACTCCAATTCCTTGACTTTGAAAATTTCTGACCTTCCAGATTTAAAAACTCATTTGCAGGAACATTTTCAGGGATTATATAATTACTGCCTCTCCCATTGAGCATTGCAGGGAATATTAAAGTATGGAATACTATATTATCCTTCCCAATAAAAGCGATATATGTCGTATCCCGGCTCTGCCACCATTTTTTCCAATCATCGGGTGCTGCTTTTCCTTGTTCAGATAATTGCAGTATTAATTCCTTGGTTGCGGAAATATATCCCAATACGGCGTCAAACCATACATAAAGCACTTTCCCGTTAGCTTTATCAACAGATATACCCGGTATATCATCTATTTTTACTCCCCATGTCAAATCCCTTGTAATAGCTCTTTCTGTCAATCCCTGCTTCAACCAGCTCCTGCTTTGCTGGAGAACATTTTCTTTCCAATCTGCTTTATGACTTTCAATATATTTTTCAAGGAAGCCCTGGAACGCGTCAAATTTCATATACCAATGATTTGTTTTCTTTACCACAGGCGGTTTGCCTGACACGAGGCTTACGGGATTTTGCAATTCAAGTTGATTATAATATGCACCGCAACTGTCGCACTGGTCTCCCCTCGCATGGTCATAGCCGCAGTTCGGGCAGACACCTTCAACATACCTGTCGGGAAGAAACATATTTGCATCTTCATCATAAAATTGCTCTTCCTCACGTTCGAGTAAAAATCCTTTTTGCAGGAAATCCTTAAAAAATTCTCTTGCTGTATCATGGTGTATCGGTAAAGAAGTCCTTGAATATGTATCGAAAGACATTCCGAATTTTTCAAATGATTCTTTATTTGCGTAATGGTATTTATCAATTATTTCCTGTGGTGTAACCTGTTCTTTATCCGCCGCTATCGTAATTGCAACGCCATGTTCATCCGAGCCGCATACATACAATACCTCATTGCCTTTTAATCTCAGGTACCGTACAAAAATATCGGCAGGCAGGTATGCACCGGCACAATGACCCAAATGCAAGTAACCGTTTGCGTATGGTAATGCGGATGTAACAAGGTATCTTTTCAATTCCCGGATTTCCTTTCAGAAAAATTTTGATTTTAATAAAAATGGTTAAGTATAAAATTTAAATATAATATATTCTTTGCAAATTAAACAGAACTCATGCTTATTTACAAATTGTATCTAATAAAGTAACATGATAAAAAAATGGTATCTAAGAGAACCCGGATACCATAATAAATTTATATTATAATTTATGAAAAAACTCTATTTGCATAATTTCTTGATTTTATCTCTTGCATCTTTATTTCCGAGTTGTCCGGCTTTTTTCCAGTCGGTACATGCACCTTCCTTGTCACCGGTCTCCGATTTAAGATTTCCTCTTTTAAAATATAATACTGCATAATCGGGTTTTGCATTTATCGCCTTAGTATAGTTTGAAAGAGCATCTTCTGTGTCACCGAACCTGTATTCGGTTTCTGCAAGCTCATAAAGAGACATATAGTCATTGCTTATGCTTACTGCTTTTTTCAAATCCTGCAAGGCACCCTTTTTGTCATCCATATCAGCTTTTGCAAGTCCCCTGTACATGTATAGTTCAGAATTATTTGGCTCAATATTTAGTCCCTTATTGTATTCAGCTAATGCACCCTGGTTGTCTTTGATGGAATTTTTTATAATGCCCCTGTTTTTATATGCCTCGGTTTCCCTTGGATTGATTTTTAATATTTTCTCGTAATCGGACAAAGCAGATTCATTCTGCCCTGATTTTACAAAGCATTTCGCCCTGCCCATATAAGCTTCGGTAAAATCAGGTTTGATTGCGATTGCCCTGCTGAATTCCCTGATGGCATCTTTTAAATTACCCCTGTTAAACTCTATTGTGCCGCTTGTCAGGTAATCTTTTGGAGTTAGATGCAAATCGCTTAAAGTTGTTTTATTATCCTGCAACGGGTCATTTAGCTGTGCAAAGATTGTTTTTACTGTTGTCTGAATCTCCTCGGCAGTTTTCTCGCATTTTTCCATTTTATGACTTATATGAACTGTCTCCGGAGAAGTGTCATTCAGAAATATCTCTACGATTATTTTATCCGACTCAGGGTCGTCAAAAATAAATCCATGTATAATGAATTTAATCGGAGTTTCGAGAAAAAGGTCTTTTGCATCTTTTGGAATGAGGTCCCAGTTAGGGATTTTCACATTATATTTCTTCACCGCTTCATCACGTTCGGGTGAGGACAAAATCTCAAAGCGGGTCATTTGTTTTATTTCTTTCAGGTACCAGGTCTTCATAATTTCTTTAGTACCTTCACTAATACTGGACCTGCCGATATCGAGATTCATTACTACACATTTATCTTTCTCATCCGCCCTTGTTTTTGTTTGTTCAAAACTCATTACGAGCAAAACAGTAAAGCTGAATAAGAAAACTTTTTTCAGAAACTTAAATCTTCTTTTAACATTTAATCCGCAGTCTAACATTCCCATTCTCCATTTTATTATTTTGAAAAGCAAAATTGATGTAAATTCATTAAAAAAAGACGCATGAATAATATTATTCGTTTAGAAGGAAAGAATATTAAAATTCTTATGTAACTTTTTCCTGTTTGGATTGTTATTGCATATGAATAATATCTTTATACAAAAATTCTCATTTTAAGTTATTCGCATTGGCAAAATCGAAAAAATGTTTTTGAGATTTCTTTATAGATTAGAGTTTTAACGTTATAAATAAAGGTAACAAAATGCGAAAAATAATACTTCTAATTATTTTATCATTTGTTAATATTTTTCCCCTGAACGCCCAAGATGGTACTATTGACCCTACCTTTAATCAAATTGGTATAGGATTTTCCGGCACCGTATATTGCATCACATTACAAAATGATGGGAAAATTTTTGTAGGTGGGAAATTTGATCTATTCAATGGTTTAAAATGCCCTTCTGGCATTATAAGATTAAATAAGGATGGGACATTAGATAATACATTTAACCCTGAGGGCAAAGGTTTTAGTAATGATTCTTTCGATACAGTTGTTTATTGTATTAATGTTCAAAATGACGGGAAAATTTTAGTAGGTGGGAATTTCCATTATTACAATGATTCACTATGTTCTTATGGCTTAATTCGATTAAATAACGATGGAAAGATAGATCACTCTTTTAACGATAAAGGATATGGATTTGATAATGGTAATTACATGACAGACATACTGACTATATTGATTCAAAATGATGAAAAATTGTTAATTGGGGGAAGTTTTAATAGATATAACGATAAAGATTGCCCTTCAGGTTTAATAAGATTAGATAGGGACGGGAAAATTGATACTACCTTTAATTACAATGGTAAAGGATTCTATTGTTGTGCCAAAACTTTAGATTTACAAATTGATGGAAAAATAATAGCCGGCGGGGCATATTTCACTTATAATTGTACATGGGTTCCTTCCTGTCTGATTAGAATTAATATTGATGGTTCGCTTGATACTACTTTTAACTATAATGGCGGGGGATTTTTTGATTCTACAATGTGGGTAACAAATTGTGTTGTAATATTAAATGATGGTAAAATATTGGTAGGAGGACGTTTTTCTAAATACGATACAACGGATTGTTCAACTAGTTTAGTAAAAATAAATAGTGATGGTACTATTGATTCAACATTTAATTATAATGGTGTAGGTTTTTCAAAATATTTTTCAATGTATTATGATAGTGAAGTTTATAAATTAGCTTTACAAAAAGATAGCAAAATTATAGTTTGTGGTTCCTTTTCTAAATATAATGATTCTTTATGTTCTCAAAGTTTAATCCGATTAAATCCTGACGGTTCTTATGACAATAGCTTCAATTTTGCTGGTGCGGGTATTAATGATACAAAAGGAATTGCATATACTGTCTGTATTCAAGATGATTGGAAAATATTAGTAGGTGGGACATTCGGAAATTATAATAATCTACAATGTTTAGGCAATTTAATTCGCTTGAACAATTCAGAGTTAACAAATATTGATGACGAATTGACTTTTAAAACAAGTAATATTACCATTAGTCCAAATCCCGCAATAAATGAAATCGGAATCAATTTCACTATTGAAGAAAAATGCTTTGCACAAATTTTTATTTATTCACAGCTAGGTGAATTAGTAGCAAATATATCAGATACAGGAATCGGCGATGGAAGCCATTCTGTAAATTTTAATACATCCCATCTGCCACCGGGTGTCTATTTTTGCCAAATAAAAGCAGGAAGCTATATTGAAACGAAGAAATTTGTGATGGTAAAATAAATATCCCTTTAGATGTAACACCTGACAATACAATTATTATTTCAATCCATTTTTTGAATAGGGCTTTAATGCAGCGATAATTGCAAGGGCTTTTTCAAAGCCGACTTCAATTGCCTTTACATCTTGTAAGCCTTCGTAGTATCCACTCAGGTGTAATAGATTGTACCCACTATTAAGGTAATTCAAAAGCTTTCTATCAATTTTTGCAAGATTTTCTTTATAATAATCAATTGATTTTCTGCCCCTTTTCTTAGGCACTTTTTTAATATCAAATAAAAAATCCAATGCTTTCAGCATACCGACATAAGCAGTCCCACAGGCGGTCTGAACATATTTTTTATCAATATAAAATTTATCTTCTATACCTGCAAGCTTTAGTGTAGCACGGGCATTGTCAATGTACCGGATAGCCTCTTTGTATGGATTTTTAGTTGTCATATTAGTTTTAGTAATGAATAATTATACATTAGTAACGTAAAATTAGTAAAAAAATTTCAAATCTGTTTTGTAATAATAGTTCCAAAAACCGGAGCTTTAGAACTAATTTAAATCAGCGAAATCCTTTATTCCGTTAAATCCAAGTTCAGATTTTTTCTATTTTCTTCCCGTCCGGTCGCCATTTAGACATAACACTGTGCCGCCTGCCGTAACCAATATAAATGCACATACCGATTACCAGCCATACGAACAATCTGAGCCAATTTTCAGAAGGCAATGAAAACATTAACAGTAAACAGAATAATATTCCAAGTATTGGTACCGCCGGAACAAACGGAGCCCTGAACGGTCTCTTAGCATCAGGATGAGTTATACGCATAATCAATACCGCCGTACATACGATTACAAATGCAAGCAAAGTTCCTATGTTCACCAATTCAGCCAAAATCCTCAAAGGCAGAAAAGCTGCTAATGTCATCACGAACATACCTGTCAATATAGTAGATTTCCAAGGTGTGCGGAATTTAGGATGTACTGCACCGAAAATGCTCTTAGGCACTAATTCATCCCTTGCCATAGCTAAAAATACTCGCGGCTGGCTAAGCATCATTACAAGTAATACTGAAGTTATACCCGCTAATGCTCCTAACGATATAAGAAATTGCGCCCAAGGTAGTCCGGCTTGCATAAAAGCATTCGATACAGGTGCATCAATATTGATTTTATTATAAGGCACCATTCCCGTTATGACTGCTGAAACCAAAATATAAAGGACAGTACAAATTATTAAAGAAGATATTATCCCAATAGGTACATCCTTCGAAGGATTTTTTGCCTCCTCGGCATGAGTCGAAACGGAATCGAAACCGATATACGCGAAAAATATCATCGCAGCACCTGCAATCATTCCCAGCGGTTCGCCTGCCATTCCGGTCTGTCCCCAAATAGTTTTTCCAAATATGGCAACCCCAGCAAAGCCGTATGGAGCAAACGGATGCCAATTAGCAGGATTAATATAGAAAGCACCTAAAATTATTACCATTAGAACAATAACCAGCTTGAATCCTACCATTGTCGCATTGAACCCGACACTTTCTTTTATCCCTTTCACCAAAATAGCTGTAATAATAATTGCAATAATTACCGCAGGTAAATCAAGCACAGTCCCTGTCGAGGACAGCAGACCTGTTGCAGGATTATAATCGAAGGGAGCACGAGATACCACATCCGGGATGCGAACACCTATTATTCCTATAAAATCCTGGAAATAATGAGACCAGCCATGTGCCACCGTTGCCGATGCCACCGCATATTCAAGAATTAAATCCCAGCCAATTATCCATGCAAATAGTTCACCAAGCGTGGCATAAGCATAAGTATAGGCAGAGCCTGCCACAGGAACCATAGAGGCAAATTCCGCATAGCATAATGCCGCAAAAACACAAGCCGTACCGGATAGAACGAAAGATAAAATCAATGCCGGTCCCGCCTTATCATGTGCCGCAACTCCGGTCAAAACGAAAATACCCGTTCCGATTATTGCTCCTACACCGAGGCTTGTCAATCCGACAGGTCCGAGAATCCGCCTTAGCCGGTTTTCGCCCTTCATCTCCTCCATCAGCATTTCGTATGGTTTTTTCCTGAATAATCCCAGTGCCATTATTACCTCATATTTTATAATTATTGCTTAAATTTTCAAACAGCATATAAATATCCATCGGAAGTTTTTATTCCGTTTGCAAATAGAACTTAAATTTATTTATTTTAAAAAATATACAGGAAATATTTCTCAATTGCATAAATCCTGATTGATATATTCAAAATTATTAAATTTTATTCTTAATCCAATATTTTATTATCTTATATACTTTTTTAATACATTCAGAATACAAAACCATATTATTGGAAATTAAAACTGATGCTACTTTTTGATTATTTTTAGAATTTTTGTAAGTTATTTTTTTAATTTTTTCTGTTTTGAAATTGTTTCATTAATTATTGTTTTAAAAGTTCTATGTATCACTAATTGGTGGAACTGAAATAGATTCAAAGTTATAAAATTACATTCTTCACATTATTTTCAAAATTATAGATAAACCTATTAAATAATTATTTTTTCACAAATCTTAAAAGGTATTATGTTATTTTTTAACTACCTAAAATCCACCATCATGAGCAAAATCGTGATGGGGGTGACGGGAGTTATTCTGGTTCTGTTCATTATTGGTCATTCCATTGGTAATTTGCAGGTATTCGTCGGAAAAGAAGCGCTAAATAACTATGCTTACTTTTTACAGAGTCTGGGAGAGATTTTGTGGATTATCCGTATTGTTCTATTATTATGTTTAATTTTTCATATTATAACATCAATTCGGCTTAAATTCCTGAATCTTGGCGCCAAATCCCAAAAATACAGAGTAAGAAATTATATCAATGCAAAATTGACCGCGAGAACGATGATCTGGACCGGAATTATGGTATTCGCATTCCTGGCATACCATCTGCTCCATTTTACTATCGGTGTAACTAATCCTAAGGATTATGAGCATCATGACTATTACGAAAAAAACGCTTCTTCCTTCATCAAAAATCCTTTTGAATCCATGCAGGGCAATCAGAAGCAAATGGAAGATATTATTGCAAACAATAAGTACACTATTGTTAAGTATGAAGGTGAATCTTATTTAAAGAATCCACATACCAAAGTTCTGTTTGTCAGGCATGATGTTTATTATATGGTCGTCAAAGGATTTCAGAACCCATTGATAACCATACTTTATATAATTGGCGTAATACTTCTGGGATTCCATCTCAATCATGCTATTCAAAGTGCTTTCCAGACGCTGGGATTTAATCATCCCTCCTATACACCAAAAATTATCGCCGGAAGCACTATACTTTCAACAATTGTTGTGATATTTTTTATTTCGGTACCGATTGCGTGCTTATTGAGAATAGTAGGAGGTAGTCTATGAATTTAGATTCAAAAGTCCCATCGGGACCAGTAAAAGAAAAATGGGATAAGTATCGCTTCGAAATGAAGCTGATTAATCCCGCAAATAAGAGAAAATACAAAATCCTTGTAGTCGGAACCGGATTGGCAGGAGCATCTGCTGCGGCATCACTTGCCGAACTTGGCTATGTTGTCGAAGCATTCACATATAACGACAGTGCACGCAGAGCACATAGTATTTCCGCACAAGGAGGAATTAACGCTGCAAAAAATTATACTAATGATAGTGATAGCATATGGCGTCTTTTCTATGATACAGTAAAAGGCGGCGATTTCCGTTCACGTGAAGCTAATGTTTACAGGCTTGCCCAGGTGAGCAACAGCATTATAGACCAATGCGTAGCACAGGGAGTTCCTTTTGCACGCGATTACGGAGGGTTATTAGATAACCGTTCTTTTGGAGGTGCACAGGTATCTCGGACATTTTATGCACGCGGACAAACAGGACAGCAGCTTCTACTCGGAGCATATTCCGCTTTGATGAGGGCGGTCGGCAAAAACCAAGTAAAGCTCCATCTGAGAAAAGAAATGCTGGATATAGTAATTATTAATGGTAAAACTCGCGGTATTGTAACACGCGATTTGGTAAACGGAAAAATCGAATCCCACTGGGGCGATACAGTTTTATTATGTACAGGTGGTTATGGCAACGTATTTTTCTTATCCACAAATGCACAGGCTTGCAATGTTACTGCTACATACAGGGCTTATAAAAAAGGAGCATTATTTGCAAATCCTTGCTTTACTCAGATTCACCCGACTTGTATTCCCGTCAGCAGCGAGCATCAATCAAAATTAACTTTGATGTCCGAATCACTCAGGAATGATGGTCGTATCTGGGTGCCGAAGAACAAAGGCGACAAGCGGCTTCCGAATGATATTCCCGAAGAAGACAGGGATTATTATCTCGAAAGAAAATACCCCAGCTATGGGAATTTATCACCGAGGGATATTTCTTCGAGGTCGGCAAAGGAAGTATGCGATGATGGACGGGGCATCAGTGCCACAGGCTACGGCGTATATCTTGATTTTAAGGATGCCATCGCACGCCTCGGGAAAGATGTCATTGAGGAAAGATATGGTAATCTGTTTGAAATGTATGAAAGAATTGTTGGCGAAGACCCGTATAAAACACCTATGATGATTTATCCCGCTTCTCATTACACTATGGGCGGTCTCTGGGTTGATTATAATTTAATGAGCAATATTCCCGGCTTGCACGTGCTCGGCGAAGCTAATTTCTCCGACCACGGTGCAAACAGGCTTGGTGCAAGTGCATTGATGCAAGGATTAGCAGACGGTTACTTTGTGATTCCTTATACAATCGGACATTATCTTTCTACCAATCCAATGGAAAAAATCACGACAGACCATGATGAATTTAAGAAGGCTGAAGCTGAATCTCAATCGAGAATCAATAAGATAATGTCAATAAATGGTAAAAAATCTCCCGCCACTTTCCACAAAGAACTTGGCAATGTTATGTGGGAATTTTGCGGTATGGGACGTAACGCTGCAGGCTTGAAAAAGGCACTGGAACTCGTTCCGAAAATCCGTGAGGAATTCTGGCAGAATTTGAAAATGGTTGGAGTCAATGAAGACCTGAACGTTACACTTGAAAGAGCATTACGAGTAGCCGATTTCATGGAATTTGCAGAAATGATGCTTTGGGATGCACTCGAAAGAGACGAATCCTGCGGGGCGCATTTCCGCGAAGAGCATCAATATCCCGACGGTGAAGCTATGAGAGATGACGAGCATTTCACTCACGTCGCCGCATGGGAATTTAAAGGAGTTGACAATAAGCCGGAGCGGCATATCGAGCCTCTCGAGTTTGAGAATGTGAAATTAGCGGTAAGGAGTTACAAATGAAACTAAACTTATATATCTGGAGACAAAAAAATGCAAAGGACAAAGGGCATTTTGAAAATCACAAAGTGGACTTCGTGTCCGAAGACATGTCCTTCCTCGAAATGTTCGACGTATTGAACGAACAACTCTTACAAGAGGGTAAAGAGCCAGTCGCATTCGACCATGACTGCCGGGAAGGTATCTGCGGAACCTGCTCGATGACAATAAACGGCAACCCGCACGGGCACGAGAAAGCAACAACAACCTGCCAATTACACATGCGCAAGTTCAAAGACGGGCAGACGATTTACATAGAGCCATTCCGCTCGAGAGCTTTCCCAATTATTAAGGACCTTGTAATAGACAGAACTGCGTTCGAGAGAATCCAAATGGCGGGCGGCTTTATCAGTATCGCCACAGGAAATGCACAGGATGCAAACGCAATTCCTATACCAAAGCGAAATGCGGATTTGGCAATGGATGCCGCCGCATGTATAGGCTGTGGTGCCTGCGTTGCTTCCTGTCCGAACGGTGCAGCTATGCTTTTTGTTTCTGCTAAGGTAGGACAATTTGCTATGCTTCCCCAAGGGCAGGTTGAAAACAAAAACCGTGTGCTTGCTATGGTGAGACAAATGGATAAAGAAGGTTTCGGCTCATGTACAAATATGTATGAATGTGAAGCCGCTTGTCCAAAACAAATATCAGTAAGATTTATTTCCCTGATGAACAAAAACTATCTTTGCTCATCATTTGCGGAAGAGAAGAAGTGATTATTATAAGTCATCGGATGACTGCATGTCATCCGATGACTAAATATACTACTTACAATTATTTTATTATTTTCCCGTTATAATTTATAATTAAATATGATAACAGAAATGGAAACTAAAAACCCATATAAAGAAGCATTCAGGTATATTGATAATGCCCGTAAAACACTTAAGCTTGCAGGTATCGAAGATAAATTTTACATAGATAAAAAATATGTCCATACTGCCTGCGGAACTGCTTATATAGGTATGCTTAAAGCATTAGATTTCTTATTCGATATTAAGAAAGTACCGAAAAGAAGAGGTAGAAAAGCAATTGATTATTATAGAGAACATCTTGCGAAAATTGACAGACGACTTCTGAATCATCTTAACAGCGGTTATGAGTTATTACATTTGAGCGGCTATTATGATGGATTAACGAGAATAAAAGCGATAGAAACAGGATTCGATGATGCCATTGCAATCATTGATGCATTAAAACCCTATTCAAAAAACGGTAGGAAATAGGTCAAAATAATAAAGTCGAAGTATATTCCCATACTTGTAATTTAGAACTCAAACAATTTATTTCCATTCTTTACGATACCTGTACCCGATACCAAAATTAATATCATCCCATATTTTTCTAATCTTACTTTTTTTCTTTTCTAATAAACCCGAATCTTCTTTAATAATAAAATCTTTTCCATCATAATAATCTTTGAATATCTTATTTAAATTTAATTCGATATAATTTCTATTAAACCAATAAATGTTACTACCAGAATCAGCCATATATTTTGATTCCATAATTCTAAAGTAACCACATCCAATGCAATCTACGTAATCATCAAACTCAGAGATTTTAATAATTGAACTATCTTTCAATTTTATTAACCATTCTCTACCTCTCCAATTTCTATATCCTGTTGTATCGATTATACTTATTATACTATCATGTGGGATTCTATACTTTTCAAAATTATTATCTTTATCGATATTAATAATTGGATTATAATAATCAATATAGTGTTCTGTTAATCCGAAGTATAATCCCGCTTCGAACTGTAAGGCATTTAATTGTAGCAAATATCCGATTACAGGTGTAAATCTGTTTATATTTTCATATTTTTGGGTTTTATATAGGAAAGGATGATAAAAGTAGCCTAAACCGATTTTAAAACTTTGAGAAACATTTGAAAAATAATTCGTATATGCTGCGTCAATTTCAAAAGTAGGATTAAATTCTAACCTTAAAAAATTCCCTAAATTAACCTGTAAGTTTGCTCCTGAAGTATTACTTTTATCCATCCAACAGTGTGCATATGCAAAATGACATGGGAATAAAAAATTATTTAAAGACATGCCAATAATATCTCTATCAGAAATTCCTTTATAAAAATTTGCTTGTAAACTTAATCCATTAAAATCATTAAAAGAATATCCTATTCCGAAGCGATATTCATATTCTCCATGTCTTAAGGGTACAGGTGGTATTGAAGTTTGTGTTGTCCCACAAGAAGATAAAATAAGTGCTATAGGCAAGCAAAATAATATTTTCAATTTATTTCTATAATACATATTATAAATACAAATCTTTTTGAAAATAAATTTATTGATTAATCATATTGACCTATTATATACTCCTATCTATTTATATTATACGAATATAATATTCAAATTTTTTATAACAATATTTTCAATTTATCCCCTGCTTCCTCCAAATTCTCCCCAAACACAATTATACCTTCTTTATGTCCTCCCATTATAATAATTTTTTCTTCTATTGCATTTGTTTCCCGGAATAGTCTGAAAATTTCCGTTGCCATTTCTGGTGTGCCGTATTCGATGTTTTCGTTTGTTGTGGGTAGTTTGTTTTTATATTTTTCCCAAGCTTGTAAATTATGAATGTGAATTACACCATTAATCTTAGGTGAGGCTTCGTAAATTGCGGCATGAGTCAATGATTCGGAAGATGCTTGTACAGGTCCCCTGCACTGAATATAATT
>JBEKWK010000012.1:0-16473 GCA_049513175.1 FCB group bacterium | reverse complement strand
ATAAACTTCTATGCAAATCCATAAAATTTGCAGTTTACGAAAAATTAATTTAATACTTTTTTATAAATATTTTGAATTATTTTTAACGGATAAGAATTTACTGTCATTAATAAAAAACCGTAAAGGCAATTCAAATGACTTTACAATACCTACTCTGCGGCTTGTAACTATGAGGTTTTGAGGTATATTTTCATATCGCTGAATAAATAATTTAGGGGTAAGTAAAGATGATGAATTATCTTTTATTTTAAAATCGAAAGCTTGTGCAAGTTTTGCCGGTCCGCTGCATAAATTATAAATATTATCATTACCTCTTAATTCCTTCATTGTATCAATTCCCAATAACGGTTCAATAGCCCTGATTAATACGGCAGAACCTATGGATTCGGGTTCTGTTACAATATTAATGCAATGATGAATTCCATATATTTTATATACATAAAGTATGCCTCCTACACTGAACATAGCCGCATTTCTTTTTGTCTTGCCCGGAGCGGAATGACTTGCCAAATCGTTTTTTGATAAATATGCTTCTGTTTCTACGATTTTTCCGGCAAGAATAATTTTATTATCAATTTTTTTTACGATAACTTTCCCCAATAATTCTTTCGCAACTTTTTCGGTTTTCTGGAGGAAAAATTCTTTAGGCAATGATTGGGAAAAATCCGGAATAAAATTATTTGAAAACATCATAATGGAATCTTTATATTATCTGTCATTCCGGTGAAAGCCGGAATCCAATGTTCATGCGGGTTAATGGATTCCCGCTTGCGCGGGAATGACAGTTGATAGAACTACACTTAAATCTAAAATCATAAATCTAAAATCGTACATTGGTATTTATTCTTCAAAAATTTCAGGTTCTTCAGTTTGCTCATCGAAGTCAAGACGGAGGAACGTTTTTCTGCCGCATGTACAGGTGATTTCTATAACTTCAATTTCGTTGTTTTCGCCTTTGTGCAAGTAAACCGAAGAGGGTTTTTCCATTTCTTCGTACCCGGGTATATCGGTTATTTCAATAGTTTTATCAGTTTCGACTAATTGGTCCGACGGAATTCTTCCGATATGCGGCATACCAGAAGCAGTACCGGATATTTTTTTTAACTGCATAAAATCTTTGAAATTATTCTGCAGTTCTTCTTCTTCAGGTGTAATGTGAAAAGTGGAACCGGTAGCAATCTGTCCTTTAACAAACTTCTGCTTCCGGTAATCTTCATCAACACTAAGAAAAGTTTCTAAATTAAGGCTTTCCTCTTTTTTAATAATTTCTTTATCTTTTATATTGATGACCTCTTCTTTGTCAAATTCATTTATAAAAGGATTCTGTCCTTTATTATCTTCAGCATTGACATCATTATCCATTATTTTCTTCCTTCAGATTTATAATAAATTATATGCATCAGTATTTTATAAAAAGTTTATTTAATTTTATTTTTCCAAATAACATCCTCAACACCTGAAAGAAAATTAACCATTCTTGCAGCCATAAACAAATAATCGGATAATCTGTTCAAAAACTTAAGAATGTAATCGCCGATGTTCTCCTGCTCAGACAAAGATACAGCAAGCCGTTCAGCCCTGCGACATACTGTACGTGCATTATGCAAATAAGCAGAGGCTGTGGTACCACCGGGTAAAATAAAGTTTTTAAGTGTAGGGAGTTTCGAATCATATTCATCAATTAGCTTTTCAAGCCAGGCAATATGTTTTTCTTTAATCCTTGCAATATTTTTCACCTTAGTTGTGCTGATAGGTGATGCAAGGTCGGAGCCTGCTTCGAACAATACATTATTCAATTTTGAAAATGTGGATTTTAATTCATCCGGAATATTAAGTGTTGTAATTATTCCGATTATAGAATTAAGTTCATCAACGGTTCCATAAACATTAACGCGCAGGGAGTTCTTGGAAACCCTTTCCCCGTCGAATAAGCCCGTAGTTCCGTTATCACCGGTTTTTGTATATATTTTCATTTGCTTATTAATAAAGTTTACAAAACAAAAATACATTCTTTAGACATTAATAACAAGTATTAAACTCAAGAATTTTACACACTGATAAGAAAATAGAAATGATTTTCGTAATTTGTTAATACAAATAATGCACAAAAAAGGATTAAAAATTTGAATCAAAATATAAGCGTACTTTTTATCGGGGATATAGTCGGCGAACCCGGAATGAAAGCCGTAGGAGAGTATCTTCCTAAACTGAGAGAAAAGTTCAAGCCCGACTTTGTTTTCGTTAACGGTGAAAATGCCGATAACGGGAAAGGGATAACTGAAAAAGAAGCCGAACAGCTTTATGGATTTGGTGTAAGTATTATTACTACCGGCAATCATGTATGGGATAACTGGAAATCGAAGCCCTTGATGGCAAATGACACAAGGGTTTTGCGTCCGCTTAATTACCCATCCGGGAATGTTGGAATGGGATATACATATTATAATCTGAATGATAAAACTACAATCTGTGTTCTCCAGCTTCAAGGCAGGACATATATGCAGACAATTGACTGCCCTTTCAAAGCGGCAGATTTTGCACTTAAATCCATTTCGGAAAAAACAAAAATTATTTTAGTTGATTTTCATGCAGACGCAACAGCAGAAAAAATTGCAATGGGCTGGCATCTCGACGGCAGAGTCAGTGCGGTATTGGGCACACATACTCATGTCCCTACCGCAGACGCATGTATTTTGCCTAACGGTACAGCTTACATTTCGGATGTCGGGATGACAGGTCCTTATGATTCCGTAGTCGGCATGAGAAAGGACATAGCATTAAAACGCTTCCTTCTCCAGATACCTCACAAATACGAGATGGCAATCGATGATGTGCATGTTTGCGGTGCAAATGTAATTATCAATGCCTCCACAGGACAGGCGATGAAAATTGAACCGTTCGCCATGCCCGGTTTTGTAAATTCTGTTTTGGAACAAATTATGTAAATGTTATGAGTAAGAAATTTAATGTCGCAGTGGTAGGTGCCACCGGTTTAGTCGGAAGAACAATGGTTAGGGTGCTTGAGGCGCGGGATTTCCCTGTTGAAAGGCTAACTCTTTTTGCTTCCGAACGCTCTGCGGGAAAAATATTAAAATTCAAAGAGGAGGATGTCGAGGTTCAGACATTGGACGAAAAATCATTTAAGAAAACTGATATTGCCTTGTTTTCCGCCGGAAAAGAAGTAAGTATTAAATACGCACCAATCTCGGCTGAAAACGGGTGTATAGTTATTGATAACGGCAGTTACTGGAGGATGGACAGCAGGGTTCCCTTAATTGTGCCTGAGGTGAATCCCGATGCGTTGGATAAGCATAATGGAATTATTGCAAATCCTAATTGTTCAACCATTCAACTTGTTGTTGCTTTGAAACCAATTGATGTCCAATACAAATTAAAAAGAATAGTTGTTTCTACATATCAGTCTATCAGCGGTGCAGGACAAAAGGCAGTTGACAGGTTATTAAAAGAAGTTTGGGGAGTTAAAGACCCTTCAGATGAATATATGCATAAGATAGCCTACAATACTTTATTTCATGAGATAAAAGATGATGAAGGTTTTTCGATTGAAGAAATTAAAATGATGAATGAAATTCGGAAAATCATGGAACTCCCCGATTTAAAAATTGCAGTAACCTGTGTCAGACTGCCGATACTCGGAGGTCACGGGGAATCCGTGAATATAGAAACGGAGAAAGAATTTGATGTTCAGCAACTGAGGGAATTATTAAGGACACAAAAAGATTTAGTCCTTCTTGATAAACCAAAAGAAGAACTGTATCCTACTGTTAATATTTCAAAAGAAACGGATTTGGTTTATGTTGGGAGAATCAGAAAGGATAATTCCGTAAAGAATGGTGCATATCTTTGGGTGGTATCAGATAATTTGAGGAAGGGTGCCGCCACCAACGCAGTTCAGATTGCAGAAATTCTTGTACAGAAAAATTTATTTAAATACGATAAGATAAAATTTAATTAAATGTGATGGATAAAAAAGTTAAAATAACAATACAACATTTTCACGGATGTCCTAATTCCGGCAGAATGATTCAAAATGTGTTGAATGCAATAAGAGAGTTGAAAGATAAAGTCGAGTATGAAGAAATTCTTGTCGAAACAAATGAACTGGCTCAGGAACTTGGTTTCAGAGGCTCGCCTACTTTGCTGATTGACGGTGAAGATTTCGAAGGAATGCCGGAACCATCTCATACATCTTTGTCTTGCAGATTTTATAAAAATGGTGTTCCCGATGAAAAAGAAATAAGAGAAAAAATTGAAATAAAATTACTTTCCTAAAATGGCGTTTGACACAATATTTTTTATCGTCTTAATTATAATATTTCTTTCATCTCTAATTCGTTCAACATTCGGTTTCGGTGATGCATTAATTGCGATGCCTTTGCTCGTAATGTTTATTGATATAAAAATAGCCACACCTGTAGTTGCTTTGATAGCTTGTATCATTGCATCTGTTATATTGTTTTATAACTGGGGCAAAATTGACTTCAGGAGAATTTATACACTTATTATTTTTTCGATAATCGGAATTCCGATTGGATTAATTTACTTGAAAGATACAAATGATTTTATAATAAAAATTATACTTGCTATTTCAATCATTTCTTTCTCGGTGTACAAACTTTTCGATTTAGATAAGCTTCAACTAAAGACAGATAAATCTTCTTTCTTGTTTGGAATCATTGCGGGCATATTAGGAGGTGCATATAATACTAACGGACCACCAATTATTATATACGGAACATTAAGAAAATGGGAATCTGAGAAATTCCGCGATATGCTCCAGGGGATTTTTCTTCCTACAAATATTTTCATCGTTGCAGGACATGGTATTGCGGGTCTTTGGACAAAGGAAGTATTCATTTATTTTTTATGGTCTTTGCCTGTTGTGATTATAGGAATAATTTTAGGAAATAAATTAAACAAAATAATTCCTGCAGAAAAATTCAATAAGTATATTCACATAATTCTTATAATCATTGGTATTGTGTTATTGGTAAATACTTTTACATCTCACTTAAAAAATTAAAAAAGGACTTGAGAAATAAAATCTCAAGCCCTCAAAAAATGTTTCCCTTTACAAAAATCTCAATCGAGAATCTTTCTCAGGAATGGTGGTCTGTTGCTGAATTGTCTCTTTTCTTCTTCTATAGTTTCAAGTTCTCTTTCAGAGTTAATATTTTCAATTTTTCCCAACGTTTTGCCCAATTGTTCCAGAGTGTGTTTTGCACCGCGTCTTTCATAAGCCGGTTCATCATATTGCTTCAGTTCAGTATTACCTCTCGGGCTGCTGAGAATTTCAGAGCCAATGCTTCCTGCCATCGCAGGAGCTTCAACCATTACAGGACTTGCACCTGCACCACCAATTGCTACTCCTTGCTTAAATGGATTAGCCGGAGTTTCGGCAAAAGTTTTCTTTGTGAAAGGCAGTTCTTCCATTGTCTTATACTTGAAAGGAACTTCAACAGTCGTTTTATGGTAATTATCTTTACCGTTATTAAATCCTGTTGCAACGACAGTAACAGATACTTCCTCCGAAGCTTCTTTATTATAGACAACGCCGTGAATAAGATTTGCTTCTTCGCCTGCGGTACGTTCTACTACGGAAACCGCTTCGGCAACTTCATGCATTGTCATATCGCTTCCGCCTGTAATATTTACGAGTACACCCTGTGCCCCGTTTATAGAGATACCATCGAGAAGTGGAGAATTAAGTGCATTTTCGGTGGCTTCTACTGCACGATTATTACCCGATGCTACGCCAATTCCCATGATTGCGTCACCCATTCCTTTCATCACAGTTTTCACATCGGCGAAATCAACATTAACTACTCCGTGCTTGGAAATAATATCTGCAATGCCCCTTGTGGCATTATATAACACTTCGTCAACTTTCTGGAATGCCTCTCCGAAATTGGTTTTAATGTCAATAATATCGAGTAATTTCTGATTTGGAATTACAATTAATGCATCAACAAATTGCCTGAGTTCACTTATACCTAAGTCTGCTATAGAACATCGTTTTTTCCCTTCCCAGCTAAATGGTTTTGTAACAATCGCTACGACTAAAGCTCCAAGCTCCTGTGCGATTTTTGCGACTATGGGAGAACCTCCAGTTCCTGTTCCTCCTCCCATTCCGCATGTTACAAAAATCATATCGCTGTCCTTAAGAGCTTCTTTAATTTCATCATGATTCTCTTCGACGGCACTTTTACCGATGTCGGGATTTGAACCTGCGCCTAAGCCTCTCGTAATTTGCTTCCCTATGTGAATTTTAAGCGGAGCAAGATTGTGGTCAAGCGCCTGCTTATCGGTATTAGCCGCAATGAAGTCTACAGAATGTAATCCTCTTGCAATCATGTTATTCAGCGCGTTTCCACCGCCGCCGCCTACTCCGATTACACGAATTTTTGCCCCTTGGGTTGCTGAAGTATCAAGTTCTATTGGCATAATTATTCCTTAAAAAATTAATGAAATATATTACAATTCTTCAAAATATTTTTTTACCTTTTTAAAAATGTTACCTTTTGTTTTTGGACTTTCTTCTTTTGCCGGCTCCTGGATTTCATTGACCGGAAGTCTCTCATAATCTTTCAAACCATAAAGAGCCAAGCCGACAGCAGTGGAATAAATCGGGTTTTCTACTTCCGGTGCAAGTCCAGAATAAGTTATACCTGAAGGTATTCCGATTTTAACAGGCATACCGAAAACTGCCTGAGCCAATTCTTCAATGCCGCTTATCAGTGAACATCCACCGGTAATAACCACACCTGCCCCAAGACTGCCGGAAAATCCCGACCTTCTGATTTCAGCTAAAGCAAATTCAAATATTTCCTCTAAGCGGGGCTGAATTATCTGGCATAAATAGCTCTTCTTAATTTCCATTGGCTTTCTACCACCAATACCCGGAATCATGAAAATATCATCTTTCATCAGGGAAGGTAAATATGAATGACCATATTCGCGTTTTATTCTTTCGGCTTGATTTGCGATTATGCCAAGTCCGCGGCGAACATCGTCTGTTACCTGCTTACCTGCAATTGCGAAAACTGATGTGAACCTGATAACATTTCCTTCAAAAATTGCTATATCCGTTGTGCCTCCGCCAATATCAATCAAAGCGACACCGACTTCTTTTTCCTCATCATTCAAAACGGCATAACTGCAGGCTAAGGGTTCAAGCACGATATCCTTTACGCGGATGTTGTTTCTTTCGACACATTTATATATGTTGTGAATAGCTGTTTTTAAACCTGTAACTACATAGACGTTTCCTTCCATGCGAACACCGCTCATTCCGATTGGGTCAATAATTCCATCTTGTCCGTCAATAATATAATCCTGTGAAATAACATGAAGTATTTGTCTTATGTCGGAAATTGCGATATTCTTGCTTTCATCTAACAAGCGTTCGACATCGTTCTTTGCAATTTCATGTGCAGGATTTGATATTCCAACTATACCTCTTGATTGGAAAGATTCTATGTGGTCACCTGCAATTCCGGCGACAACTTCTTTAATTTCGATTCCCGATTGTTGCTCTGCCTGTTCGATTACTTTCTGAATCGTGCGAACAGTTTTATCAATATTAACGACGACACCTCTATTCAAACCGTCGCTTTCAGCAATTCCAATACCGAGTATATTCAAACTTTTTGCTTTTGCATCAGGTGAAGCGACAAGACAGCAAAGTTTTGATGTACCAATATCAAGTCCGACAGTGATGTGTTGTCTTGAATCACTTTGTTTGTTCGTTTTAGCTGTATTAATATTTGTCATAATTTATACTTCATTAATTTTACTTTTTACCTGAATCATTTGTTTATATTGAACAACAACCTGGTCAGTCCATCTCAAATCTATATATTGAATTTTTGATAATTCATCTTTAGTAAAATTATCCTGCCACCATGATAAAAGATTTTCTATTTTCTCATTTATTAAATACGGATCTCCCAGGTAAACATCGAGTCCGAAATCTGACGCTAATATTTTGAATGATTTATTTTCAGAATCAAAAATTATTTCAGATATGAATGAATCTAAAATTCTGTTTTTATTATTCTTCAAAATTTCAATAATTTTAATTGCTTCATTCAGGTAAAAATCATCAATTTTTCCACCCGGATTTAAGCCCCTGAGCAAAGGCAAATCGGGAAAATCGCTGTATATGCGATAGGGAAGTATATTGCAGTTATCATCAACGAGGGCTAATTCGCCTTGTGTATTAACTATAATTGCAATGGGTGTTCTTTCTTTTATTTCAATATCAATTTCATTGGAATTTTTTCTGTATATATATGCGGATTTTATAAAAGGAATACTTGATACTTTTTTTAGTATCTCAGAAAGGTTAGGATTTTGAAGAGTGTTGTTATTTTGAACATCAAATATTTTTTCTTTGATTTCTTTTTCAGTAATTATTTTGTTGCCGATAATTTTAATATTCGTAACAGGCTGCTTAGAATCCCATTTCGAAGACAAGAGGACTAAACTTGAAAGTGCAACCAATAAAAGTAATAATTGAATAAATAATCTACTCTTCTTAGATTTTACTTCAATCGGCTGAATGTTACTATTTTCAACTTTGTTCATTTTGTTGAAGTATTTTTGAAATATTATAAAAAATTATTTCATTTACCTCAGCATGATTGTTCAAGTTTTAATTAGATTACCGTCATCATAGAATATACTCCACTGTAAACAATGCATAAACTTATGTTATGTCATTCTTTTTTGGAATACTGAATTCATCAGGTATTCAGGAATCATATAACGGTATATAAACGGTTCCTTACACCTGCAATTCTGTAATCACCTAATTTAAAAACAAGAAATTTATTTGTTAAAAATCCCTATATGCTGCAAATAGAGATTTCAGTATTGGCAAATTTACAAGACTTTTTTGTAAATGTCAATAATTATTTTTTATTTTTCAAGAAATTATGCGATTTTTTTAATATTTTTTTTAGATTTTTACTTTTATAACATAAATGAAAAGAACTTTTGTATTAAATCACTTAGATATTTATCGTTAATTTATTTTTTAACTCTAATGCGGAATACCGCTTTATTACTAATGTCTTAGTGATTTTCTCTAATATTATCTTTATCATTGAAGAAAATATTAATTAAAAAGCATAAGTTTTTGTATTTGCTTGACATTATCATAAACATTTCAAATATCCACCGTCAACCGGAATATTTACACCTGTAATATATGAAGCATAATCAGAAGCAAGAAAACCTGCAAGATATGCCGGTTCTTCGGGTAGTGCCAATCTGCCTGCAGGAATATTGGAAATAATTTCTGATGCAATTTTCTCGACTGATTTTCCTGAATTTGCGGCATTGTTTTCCATAAGAGAATTTAATCGCGATGTCATAGTATAGCCCGGTAAAATATTATTTACTGTTATACCGTATTGCGCTACTTCTTTGGATAGTGTTTTTGACCAGCTAGACATAGCTCCCCTGATAGTGTTCGATACACCCAGATTGTCAACAGGTTGCTTTACACTGATTGAAATAATATTAATAATTCTTCCGAAATTTTCTTTCTTCATGCCGGGAAGTATTTTTTTTATTAGTAATTGATTCATAATCAAATGCTGATTGAAGGCATTAAAGAAACTTTCCGGTTCAGCAGTGTGAATTGGTCCGGGAGCAGGACCTCCTGAATTATTGATTAAAATATGAATTGTTTTGTTATTAATGAATTCGTTTATTATTGATATTGCTTTTTCAGGATGGGAAAAATCTGCCGGAACAGCTAAATGTTCTTGACCCGGAATTTTTTTTAATTGATTTAAGACTTCATTAAGCATTGAAGAATTTCTTGCCGTTAAAATTACATTTGCTCCCATTTCAGCAAACTGTATGGCAATTGCTTTTCCAATACCCTGGCTGCATCCGCATACAAGTGCATTTTTCCCGTCTAATCTTATATTCATAATTACCTTTTTTAAAAATTATTGTATTTGATTTTTTTACAAAAATGCAAAATATTTTTAGGTAGTTCTTTAGAAATAATATTATTTTATTGTATCGAATTTCAATTTGTAATAATTCATTCTTATTTTTGAATTTTTTTCTGTTTAATTCATGATATTAGATTATAAAAAATATCCATTACCGAAAAAGATGAGGCATCATACAGCATCGAACTTATATATGCCTATATCTGAATTGAAATATGCTCCTGAATTTTATCCTCCCGTATTGGAAAGTTTGGAATGGGAGAAAATCTTTTTAAACGGGAATAAGCCTGATTCACTCGATATTGGTTGCGGTAAAGGGACTTTTCTTTTGAATTATGGCGAACAAAATCAGGATAAAAATATTTTAGGTTTGGAAATCAGGAAACAGCCCCAGATATGGCTGGATAATTATATTAAAGGCGAGCAAATTACGAATTGTGCCGTTATTTGGTATAGTGTGGTTAATGGATTACCATTTATTGATTCCGAATCAATTGAAAAAATATTCTTTCTTTTTCCGGACCCATGGCACAAAAGGAAACATAATAAACGGAGGGCTTTTAATCAGGAAACTCTGAAAGAATTTTTCAGGATTTTAATCAGAGGAGGTCAATTATACTTAGCTACCGATGTTTACGAAATAAATGAATATCACAAAAAAATAATTTCTAAGATTACTGAGTTGGAATTTAATTTTTTAGAAAATGATTCTGATTGGGACTTACCGATTACCAATAAAGAAAATTTTTGTTTAATTAATAAGATACCGGTTTTCAGAATCATTTGTACAAAGATTTGAATATTAAAAAAAAATTATAACTGTTAAAATTTTTAGTTAACCTTAAGTTTAAAATATTTTTAAGTCGAAAAGCGATTTTTGTTAATTTTTATAAAAAAGTATCGTAATTTGGTTATATGATTTTAATAACCAAAATTAAAAAATTGTGTTATTTAGATTAGTTTGAGTTAATTTTAAATATTAATAAGATATAAATAATAAACAAAAGAAAAATTTAATTTATTTTTAAGAATAAATATTATAATAAACATGCTTTAAATTCGATTATTATTTTTTTAATCTATAGGTGACACATGAATAAACTGAAACAAATTTTAGTGATGACAACATTATTTGTGACTATTACAACTATTGCATTTTCTCAGATGGTTGACCTTTCACAAATACCTAAAAAACTCGGCTCAACCCATGCCGGCAAAGAATTTTGGCTTACTTTTTTCCCGAATTACAATGCTCCAAGCACAGGTTTATATTTATTTATTTCATCTAAAGTTTCCACAGTAGTAAATGTTGAAATTCCCGGCAAAGGATGGTCGCAAAGTAAAAGCACTATTCCAAACGATGTAATATTATTTACAATACCTGTTACTTCCGGTCAGCCCTATAATTTTGCAAATGCTACCTCTCCGCCAATTGAAACTACCTATAATGGAGCAGGTATTCATGTTTATTCAAATGATGAAATAGTTGTGTATGCGGTATCAACCACAAACGGCTCTGCTGACGGTTTTACGGTATTGCCTGTTTCCGTTTTAGGAAGGGATTACATTGTATCTTCCTGGCCCGATAATAGTAATAATACAAATACGTATTATCCAAGCTATACTTCTATTATTGCTGCATACGACCAGACAAGGGTTTCATTTATGGTTGGCGGAACTCCATCTACCACAACAAGAGGGGGATTAATCAGCGGTAAATCAAGTAACTGGACTTTATATAAAGGAGATGTTCTTATAATTCCTTCTGCCGGAAAAAATTCGGATTTAACCGGAAGTATTATCGGTGCGTCAAAGCCTGTAGCTGTAGTTTCCGGAAACCGTTGTGCCAGTATCCCTGAGACTGCAACAGGATGTGATTATTTAATAGAGCAGGAGATACCCATCGAGGCATGGGGTACGATGTACCATGTTACTCCCATTGCAACAAGAACTAAGGATTCTTATATCAGAATCTTTGCAAAAAATCCCGGTACAACAAACATATATAGAGACGGCTCACAAATCGGGCAACTTGATTCCAGGGGAGGTGATGAAAGCTCCGGGTGGTTAAGTATGAGAGCAGATGTTGGCTCTCCAAGACCTATAGTCATCAGCGGCAGTCAACCAATTATGGTAACTCAATATAATCCTACCAGAACCGATGATAACTCAACAATGGACCCTTTCCAGATTAATCTTGTATCAGTTGAGCAATATCAAAATGAATTTACTTTTAATCCTCCCCGTAATGAAGGTACAGGTTTTACAATTAACTATATTAATATTATTTATCAATCTTCCGGTCCAAGTGTAATACCTGATGATTTGGAAATGGCACAACTGGAAAATGGGGATTATGCCTGGAGAAAAGTAAAAGATATTGACCCGACTCCCGGAGATGCCTTTGCGATTGTTAATAACGGAATTAATTATTATTGTAAGACTTTGCCTATTACAAAGGTAGGTATGTATGGTTTAAGGGCAAACACGCCGATAATGGCTTATTGCTATGGTACTTCTTTGAGAGATGCATACGGATATTCTGCGTTGGTCGGGGCTGCAGACCTCGAAAAAAATGATACCTTACCGCCGGTTCCAACATGGACTATGGATTGTGACGGAAATGTTTATACGGCAGAAGTTGATGACATGCCTCAGAATATGAACGCTTCCAATATCAGCGTATGCTTTTACCAAAGTGCATTAAGCTCAAATTATGATTTTACCTGCGCTGATTTTGTTCCGGGTGATGTTTCAAAAGTTAAATGGACACTTACAAGAATAGATAAAACTCAGGATGCCCGTGCTGTTATTACTTTTGGTGATAGAAGCGGCAATGATACTACCGTAGTTATAAATTATTATGAATCTAAATTTAAAATGAATCCCTTCAAAATAAATTTCGGGTTAATAAAAAAAGGCGATACTCTTTCAAAAGATGTCTGGATTGTCAATCAATCTACAACTGCTACAAAAGAAATAAAAAATGTTTTTTTGAAAAGAAATAATCAGGGCTACCAACTTTTATCTGAAAACCTGACTAATATTACCTTGCCTTTTACCATGCCGCCGGATGATTCAATTAAAATAAAAATACTTTTTACAAATCCTGCTATCGGTAATTATTTGGACACAATAAGTGTGAGCGATGATTGTAATACTTTTAATCTGTGTAATTTAACTTCCCAGGTCGGTGGCAGTGTCATCCAGGCATCCGACCAGATATTCAGCGATACTTATATAGGCAGTACTACCACAAACCAGTTAACCATTTACAACAGCGGTTTGCTTGATTTAACTATTAAAGGTTACCAGAAACCGGATACAACAATATTTGAAGTTCAACTTCCTGAAATAAATGATATACAACTTTTGACGATATCGCCACAGCAATTATTTGCCTACTATGTTACATTTAAACCGAAAGAGGAAAAAGAATACATAGATTCAATTGTATTTTCCTCCAATACAAATTCCATAGACAGTGTCAGCATTTTAAAGGGTAATGGAATAAAGAAACCTTCAGGAGTCAATGATAATAATACTTCAAAAGATATTGGTTTTACATTATATCCAAATCCTGTTGAAGATAATCTGATGATTCAGTTCTATAATAATGAAAGTGAAAATATTACTTTAAGGATTTTTGATACCTACGGAAATTTGGTTGCTGACCTTATAAGCGGTATTAATAGGAATTATGGTATCATAAATTTAAACTATAACACAAATAAGCTTTCAAATGGTTTATATTTTATACAACTGAATACACCCGGTAATTTACTGACAAAAACATTCACTGTTCTACATTGATGTTTATAAATATCATCATAAAAAAGCCCACTCTTGAATGAGCGGGCTTTTTTTTATGGATTAATTTTTCATAAAAGAAAGCGAATTTAAAATTCTCTCCCTTTTTTTATTAAGGCAAATAAATCATTTTCTTTACATATACTCTATTACCTATTTGAAGACGGCATAATAGCATACTATTATTATTAATCAGTGATGGGCTATTATCAAAATTCAAGCTGTATTCTCCGGGAGACAATTCATCATCTAAAAGATTTGAGATTTTTCTGCCAAGTAAATCAAAGATTGTAACAGAAACTAAATTCCGTTCAGCTATTGAGAATTTAATTTGGGTAGATTCATTAAATGGATTAGGCACTATTTCAAATGTGCTTTGTACAAAATCATTCTCATTAATACCGACAGCAATACCTGTTGTGAATGAACGGGTTTCTGACCAGTTACTACCACCTCCGGCATTAATTGCAACTAAATGCCAAAAGTATTTTGTTGTAGGCTTTAATTCAGTCCCTACTACAAAAGTAGTGGATGTCAGGCTTGCATTGTCCGTTTGAATTAAATGGAAAACATAATCTTCAGCAATTTGAATCCTATAATTGCTTGCAGTAGCTGATGCTTCCCATGTGAATGTAGCACTCGTCGGAACATCAGTTGCACTGTCAGCAGGACTTGTTAACAAGGGAGCTGAAGGAGGATAATTTATTGTAGTAAAACTTCTGGATTCTGACCAGGAAGTTTCACCTGCTGTATTTGCACAATTTACACGCCAGTAATAAATTGTATTACGAGTTAAAGTCTGTAGGCTTGTTATTGTTGTATCGGTTAAAATTTCATTATCAATTATTGTTATTGCATAATCTGCATCCGGTGATAATTGGAAATGATACCGTTCTGCACGTGCAGATGCATACCAGTTGAAAACAGGCAATAAAGGTACATCGGTCTTTCCCTGAACCGGTTCAATTAATTCAGGTATATCCGGTATAGCAATAATAGTTGTGAAACTGCTGACACTCGACCACGGGGTTACACCTCTTACATTTCTTGCTCTCACCCTCCAGAAGAACTGCGTATTATTTGCTAAACGAGAAACTGTAAATGACGTATCTTTAATTCCTGATGAATCTGTCATTATATTACTGAAATTCATATCGGAAGCAAACTGTAATTGATAGCTCGAAGCTCTTGCACCTTTGTACCATTTCAGAATAATATTAATCGGTACATCCGTTTGTCCGTCAGGGGGATTTGCGAGTGTAATATTACCAGGCATAGCAAGCTTTGTCGTGAATATCCTTGTATTCGACCAATTACTTTCACCTCCCCGATTTAAAGATTTTACCCTCCAGTAATAAGTCGTACTCGAATCCAACCTGTTTAATACCGTAATTGCAGTTACCGTGATATTAGTGCTATCAAGTATTAGAGGCGAAAAATTCGCACTTTTAGATATCTGTATTCTATAAGTAGCCGCAGGTGGAGATGTTATATTCCAGGAAAGAAAAATATTTATATCTTGTTCTATTGCACTATCCTGTGGAGCAATCTGGGTTGGAACTCCTGGTGCGGCTATAATGGTCGTAAAACTTCTTGACTGCGTCCAATCAGTGGTACCGACATAATTTTGAGCTTTTACTTTCCAATAATAAATAGTATTGTAAACAAGTCCGGTAATATTATAAGTTGTATCAGTCAGGTTAGTTCTGTCAAATGAAATATTTGTGAAGCCTGTGTCCAATGCTACCTGTAGAAGATACTTTGTAGCTGCGCTAACATTATGCCATGACAGAGTTTCATTTACCCCTTGGTCTGGTGCCCCGTTAATAGGTAAAATCATTACCGGAAGAGTCAAAGCATTAGGATTAAAATATTTTTCATATAAAGTAGAATTATTAAAAGTCTCCTGTACAAATAGCGGAGCTACCAATGCGGTTGCGGCAGAATTGGGACGGCTGTCAATATTACTGTTGGTATAAATAGAGTTTAATGTCCAGCTCGTACTCGCATCAGCTAATTTATGGAAGAAATCAAATACGTAAACATTCAGAGGAAATTTGCCGAATGCAGGGTCAAGACCTTTGGCAAGAGTATCTTTTGCCCATTTACAAAAGCTATGCGCCAGGCTTGCCTCAGTTAGATTAGTTGCACCTATGGCTTCCGGCGGATTCGTCCAGATTTCAAAATAATTTAAATAATGCAGTTTCATTTGATAAATAATTTTTCTCCAAAGCCACTTATAATTGTACACGCTCTTTATTAGCGGTGTAAGAGTGTCAGAAGGAGTTCCCCAGCCGGTGATAGATGAAGAATGGAAATCGCTTTTAATAATAACTATATTATTGCTGTCCAATATTCCTGTAATATCCGCTCCAATAGCCACATTATAGAAGATATCCTTCCATGCCGACCACTCATTTGTAACAATATCGGAGGGCCAAAACCTCTCATTGAGAGAGCACATATTCAAAACCGAAAAGCCGTTGGAAGAGTTATAATTGTTAATTTCGTTCGGGACTGACGTGCCGCTTCCATTAGGTCCCCAGATATTCATACCGACATCACGGTGCAGGAAAAGTCCGCTTCTGAATTTCTGTGGCTGGGCATAACCGGATGCTGTCAAAATAAAAAGAAAAAGTAAAACACATATCTTTTTCATAAAAGTCCT
>JBEKWK010000011.1:0-17095 GCA_049513175.1 FCB group bacterium | reverse complement strand
CGTTTTGCGTCACCAGTAGTAATTGAGGCGGCGTCTATCCACAGGTCAATTTCAGCAGTAGTAAAATCATTAGCAGTGGTCTCGATACTTGCATCAAATGTTTTGAATCCGCCTTTGACATGTGCAATCATTAAGTGCCTTACTTTAAAGGCAATTTCGCTATGGGCTTGGTCTATTGCCCATTTTGATTCTTTTGTAATTAATTTCATTTTGTTTCCTTTTATTTGTTATTAATAAGAATAAATTCTTCCTAATTCGTTTATATTAATTTAATGCTTATATGCTCATACATATTTTATAATTAAATAATAATTGTGCAAAGGTAAGGTAATGCAAAGCAAAAAAAGTTACATAAGTTTGGAAAAAACTTACACAATTCACAGATTTTTTCAGTTAAAAATTGAAAGTAGAAAGTTTATCATTAATTTATAATTTAAAATGTAAAATGTAGAATTATGGATATTTAAAATTATATTTTACTTCATTTATACATTCTTAATTTTACATTCTACATTTTAACTATTCATATCTCAAGGCATCAATAGGATTAAGAGCAGCCGCTTTCCCTGCAGGGTACCATCCAAAAAACAGCCCGACTGCCGCTGAAAACCCAAAAGACAAGAGAACAGAAGGTAATGTAATAACTATCGGCCAACCACCAAATTTCCCAACCATGACTGATATGGTAACACCTAATGCTATTCCAATTAATCCTCCAACTAAACTAATGACTATTGATTCAATCATGAACTGAATCAATACATCCCTGCCTTTGGCGCCAATAGCCATTCGTATTCCTATTTCCCTTGTACGTTCGGTAACAGATACCAACATGATATTCATAATGCCGATACCTCCGACTAATAAGGAAATACCTGCAATACTTGCCAAAAGAATTGTCATTTCTTTAGAAATTGTTCCAAAAATATTGCTGATGTCAGATTGAGTCCTTACAGTAAAATCATTATCATCAGAAGGAGCAAGTTTGTGTCTTTCTCTTAACACGCTGGAAATTTCATCTACTGCATCTTTAATTTGTTCCTCGGAAATTCCTGAAGCAAGTATGCTGTTTACATAGACAGAAGAGGACATCATTCTCTTTTGAACAGTCGAGAACGGAGCGATGATAATATCGTCCTGGTCTTGACCGAAGGTATTTTGCCCCATTTTAGAAAACACACCAATTATTGTAACGGGAATACTGTTGATACGAATGATTTGTCCGATAGGATTGGCGTTTTCATCTCCAAACAAATTCAATAAAATAGTAACACCAACCACACATACTTTTGCGGCAGCACGGTCGTCTGAAATTGTAAATCCGCTTCCTTTTGCTATAATTAGAGACCTTATAACTATGTAATCGTTTTTGACTCCTAATACTGTCGTATTCCAGTTTTGTGAACCGTAAATTACCTGGGCTCTTTTTTGGTCCACAGGTGAAACATGATTCACTAAATCACACCGGGCGGCAATAGCGTCAACATCCTCCAATTTAATGGTTTGTGATGTAGATGCCCCTTGACGCACACCCCCCGAATTGTTGGCTCCAGGGTATATCATAATAGAATTGGTTCCAAGACTGGCAACTGATGCTTTAATGTTTTGGTTTGAGCCCTGCCCTATAGCCAGCATAGCGATTACCGAAGCCACACCGATAATAATGCCCAGCATAGTTAAAAAACTTCTGAGTTTATTCCTGTTAAGCGAACGATAAGCTATTTTAAATAAGTTAAATGGTTTCATGTTGCCGGCTCCTCATCTGTTGAAACTGCTATTTTTTTCAATTCATCATTTGCATTTTTCCGTTCTTTTACAGGAAAATTTGAGATAATCTTACCATCTTTAAATGCAATATTACTTTTGGCAAACTGGGCTATATCAGGTTCATGTGTTACCATCACCACAGTAATTCCTTTGTCATTCAACTTTTGAAATATATCCATAATTTCGTAACTGGTACGTGAATCGAGGTTGCCGGTGGGTTCATCTGCCATGATAATTATCGGGTCATTTACTAAAGCACGGGCAATAGCTACTCGTTGCTGCTGTCCTCCGGATAATTGATTAGGCATTGACCCGACACGGTCAACAAGTCCTACTGATTTAAGTGAGTTAAATGCTTTTTCCGCACGCTCCTTAACACTAACTTTATTATTGTACAACATAGGCAATTCCACATTTTCCTGAGCCGAAGTTCTCGGCAAAAGATTAAATGATTGAAATACAAAACCCAGCTTACTGTTCCGTAGTTCCGCCAATTCGTTTTTATCACGTTTTAGCACATCAATACCTTCCATTAAATACTCTCCACTTGTCGGGTTGTCGAGGCAGCCGATTATATTCATAAAAGTAGATTTGCCGGAGCCGCTTGCACCCGAAATAGCTACAAACTCTCCTTTATTAATTTTAAGAGAAACTGCTCTGAGAGCATGAACCTCTACATCGCCCGTGCGGTAAGTTTTGGTCAGGTCAGTTACTGTAATTAAATTTTCAGAATCTGCCATATTATTTTTTCCCTGAAGGAAACTTAGGCAAAAATGGATTTTGTGTGGCTTTAGCACTTGGAGCCGTAGGCGTATCATTTATTCCGATTGCTATTTCATAGCCTTCCTGTATATCCCCGCTAATTTCTGTGAACGAGCCGTCATTGAGCCCTTTTGTTACCTGTATTGGAAAAATATCTTTATCTTTTATTACCCACAGGTAACCTGTAGTATTATTAGATTCTACTATTTGTTTCTTTTTTAATTCGCCTGTTTGACGCAGCTTTTGCAACCATAATTTCTTTACAGAATCAGGAAGAAGTATATTATCCTGAATGTACTTAACTGGTGGAACGAAAGCAAATGCATTTGTAGGTATTTTTAATACATTTTTGCTTTCCTGAATATAAATATTGGAATTGGCAGTAAGTCCGGGCATCAGCTTCAAATCAGGATTCGAAACCTCGATAATAACAACATAATTAACCACGTTCTGCACCATTACAGGCTGGTGCCTTATTTGAGTTACCACTCCCGTAAAAACATCGCTGGGATAAGTATCAACGGTAAACTTCGCTTTCTGACCTATTTTTATTAGCCCTATATCTGCTTCATCTACATCTGTTTGCACCTGCATCTTAGTCAGGTCATTGGCAATCGTGAAAAGTACAGGGCTGTTAAAACTTGCAATCACCATATTACCTACCTGTACGTTCCTGGAGATTACAATACCGCTTATGGGTGCCGTTATCGTACAATACTTAAGATTGATATTGGCTGTCTTTAATTGTGCCTGAGCTGATATTACATTGCCCTGGGCATTTTTATAGGCGGTTAATAATAGGTCATAATCAGCATGTGCCACTAAGTTTTGGTCTAATAGATTTTTTGTTCTATCCATCTCTAATTTTGCCTCTTCAGCAGCTACCTGCGTCCTTTGCAATGCTGCTACAGCATTTAATTTGCTTGCAGAAAAAAGTGTAGTGTCCAATATTGCTATAACCTGACCTTTTTTTACAACATCATTAAAATCCACTTTAATTTTTGCAATTGTACCCGAAACCTGGACTCCGACATCAACAGATGTATCTGCAGCCATTGCTCCTGTTGCCGTAACCAAAACATTTACGTCACCCCTCTCTATAAGTACGCTTCTCCAATAGTACCCATTGGGTTTGCTTTCGTAACGATAAATGAATATACTTATTCCTATAAGAATTACAACAGCGGCAGTAATAATTATAACTTTTTTCTTCTTCATTTTAATAAAATTGAAATCAGATTCTTGAAAAATATTCTCTAACAAAGGCGTGTTGTTTATTCTCTCTCATTTTATCAGCTTGTTTAATTTCAATTTTTATTTTTGCAAAAAGGTTATCTTCTCTTAAAACATTTAATAACTCAACTTTAGCATCAGTTGGACCAAAGAGTATTACACTTTCATAATTTTTAATAACCTCACCCAATTTCTTGTAATATTCTGATTGTTGATGCTGTTCCTTATTGTGCATGTGGTTCTCACCTTTAAACATACTATCCGTTTTTTCCAGATGTGTAAATTGCGATACGATGGTTTTTGTTTCAATAGTATCGTTTTTGAAGTCCATTAAATGGGCTATAGAATGGTCCATCCAAATGCCTAGATTTTTTGTTGTTGTCATTTTTGTTCTATATTATTTATTTAATTCTTGAAATTTGTTTATTATATTACATTTTATATAGTCTAATTCTTAATTTTATTACAAAGGTAAAGCGGTAAACATTAATAATTCTTATACAAGTCCGGGAACAAGTTACATAATTCACTGATTTCTTCAGTTAAAAGTAAAAAGTTGAAAGTTTTGAAAGTTGAAATACAAATAAAAGGTCGAAAAAAATATTTTTGTTTTTTACTTTTAACTTTATACTTTCAACTTTTAACTATTTATGAGCTGAACCCCCTTGATTTTGTTGTGCATTAGCTCGTTGTTGAGGTTGTTGAAATTGCTGACTTTGCGGCGCATTATTGTGCTGAGCCTCTGCCGGTAGTTGAGCCGGTTTGACTACAGGTTGTTGTTGTGCGGTTTGCTGCTTTATATTACGTTGTGGTTGTGCCTGCTGTTGTTTAGCCGGTTGAACTGAACGTTGTTGTTGTGCAGGTTGCTGCTTTATGTTACGTTGAGGTTGTGCCTGCTGTCTTATTGCCGGTTGTACTGAACGTTGCTGTTGCGGAATCTTCAACTTAGGTGATGAATTTCTTATTCTTTGCGGAGTAGCCAGATTGGGTCTTTGTGCTATCGGTTTTACATTATTCAGGCTCTCAACTTTGGCAGGAGCAGGCTTTTGTCCTGTAGGAATATTTTGCTGTACCTGTGGTCTATATACCTGGAGCTGGTTTCTGCTCACTTTCTGACCGGGCTTACTGTTTTCTTTAATAACCACGGGAGTAATAGCTTTGCCACGAGTTTTCTCAACTTCATTTCTATTGGGACCTGCATTGTATGTTACATTGTGTCTTTTGTCTACATATGGATTATTAATCACTCTTGAATTGTGGATTCTATCATCGTTTGAAGTACGTTCATAATATTTATTCATGTTCTTTCTTCCCATGTACCCCCTTTTTAAAAAAGTATAATGATTATGGCTTTCATAATAACCATCACCATAAGCTATTCCAATGCTTATACCCGGTCCAATCGGAGCCCATCCGTAATAATCATCCGTACTTCTCCAGGTAACCCATCCAGGACCCCATTCGTAACCCGGAACCCACATCGGTCCGTATGTATTATCGGTGAACCATCTGCCATAATGAAAGGGCGCCCATCCCCATGAATAATCAGAAACCCATGTCCACCCCTCATCGGTGAATACCCAATAGCCGTCAGTTTGATAAGGAACAAACCCCGGACCGGCATTAGGTACCCAGGCATAGCCATATTCGGGCGTGTTGACCCAGGTTCCATAAGGACTTAATTCATCATAAAAAATCTGGAAGCTTACAGTTGCATCCTGTGCTTTTACTTGCTGCTGTGTTATGCCTGTAATAATAAAGAGCATAAAAAAAAGAATTAATATTTTCATTGTGTTATCCTTATAGTATATATTATTGTATAGAACTTTTATTATGTAACTTACGCACCTTTAAACATGAAAAAGTTACATAACTTTGGGAAAAAGTTACATAATTCACAGGTTTTATCAGTAGAAAGTAAAAAGTGGAAAGTATAAATCAAAAGTTAGGAGTGTGGAATTAGGAGTTAGGAATTTGAATAGTTCATAAAGTTTATAAAGTTTGTAAAATTTCTACGAACAAACGATAACACAAAACTGACAACAGTATCAATTTTTTAAAACTCCTAATTCCATACTCCTAACTCCTAATTGAAAAAGATTTTTAATTAAATTAATTTAACCACAATTAGTAATTTGTAATTATTAATTAGTAATTAAAAGAAACGGCTTTGCTTCTACTCTTTCCCCCTGCTTCAGCCGTATTATATAATACCCTGTTTCGAGACTTTGGCAGTCTATTACTTTTTCATTCATACCAATATTACATTCTTCAGAAGTATTGAATACCTCATTACCAAGCATATCAAATATTGAGATTTGCAATTTTGAATAGTTAGGTGATTCATACTTCAATCTGACAGAGGAAGAAGCAGGATTTGGATAGATTATAGTTTCATTATTCTTGTTTGTCTCTTTTACATCAGTAATGATATCGCTGAGTTTTGCTCTGAATATTCCTTCAAATACATCAGCAGCGAAAATATAATTTCCATTTATTGCAAATGAATAAATTCCCGCATTGTCTTCCCCAAATCCAGAATTTTTTTCTGTCCAATTATCACCGTTATCTGTTGAAAATAATACTCCTTCATTATAAGTACCTGCAAAAATGTAATTATTATATATAAAAATCGTATTCACCCATAAAACTGAATCCCCTGAAATTTTTGGTATCCAGCTATCCCCATTATCAGTTGATAGATATATTGTGCTATCTGTGGCGACAAAAATATTATTATCTTTTACAGCTAATGCCCAAATATCCAAATTTGATAATCCATTATTTTTTGCATTCCAATTGACTCCATTATCAGTCGTCATATAAACACCATTACGAGTACCTGCAAAAATATTACTTCCTTTTTGTATTATAGAGGAAATTTGTAAAATACTATCACCAGTTTCAGGCGGTGGTAAACCATTATTCTTTGCTATCCAATTGTCTCCATTGTCACTTGATATAAATACTCCCTGTTCGGTACCTGCAAAAATATTATTTCCACTTATTAATATTGTGTTAACACCTCCACGTACATTAGGTGGTTTTGATGTTGGCAATCCATTATTTTTATATACCCAAATTCCACCTTTATCTGTGGACAATAATATTCCACTACTATAAGTACCTGCAAAAATATTATTCCCACTTATTGCAAATGAATAAGCATCACTTTTTGTATTTATGGGAATCCAATATTCTCCATTAGTTAAAGTCATATATATTCCACATTCAAATCCTGCATAAATAATATTACTATCCGCTATCAAGGGGAAAACCTCACAAACAGGAGGTTTGCCATTGTTACATGGTTCCCATTGTGCAAAAATATTTGAAGAACTTATTGCGAGAATAAAAGCAAGTAAGAGGATTTTTTTCATTTTATATTTCCTATTATTTACATAATTGTGAAAATTATAACAATATAAATATAAATAACATTATATTAAAAATGTTACATAATTCCTGGAAAAAGTTACATAATTCACAGATTTTAGGATAATAAAAATCGAGTTCCATTTCAGAGAATCTTATTAACTATCCCCTTCCCAATCGTGAGCAAGGGAATGAGTACATGAATATGTTATAAAAACTTTTATGAACTAATCGGTTTTTCATGAAACATTGCTTTTATCGTTTGATATTCCGAATGGAGCTTTTCAATCATATCTTCTTCTTTGATTGCTTCAATTTCAAACTCAGGTTCAAATGGGCGATAATAATTTGCATTTTGCCTGCTTTTTTTCTCTTGCCGTTTATCCGTGGTGAAGGAAGAGGCAGTTTCAGGGTTGGTCCGAGATTTTGTCATTCTGATATTTCCTAATTTTAAAGTAATTCGATAGTTAATTAATATACAAAAATAAAGCAACGAATTTCAATAAACGTACATAATTCCGGGAAAAACGTACATAATTCACAGGTTTTTGAAAAAAAATAGAATCATTTTAGGGAATTAATTTGTACTATCTGGTTACTAAGCTCCTGCTTAGTAACCCTCACGTTCCCAAGCGGGAGCTTGGGAACGAGGGTATCAACATTAAACATTTAGAATTTCACCCTCTTATAGAAAACCCTCTTTACAATTTCCGCTGTGAAAATATACAGCAAAACGATTAAACCTATTAGAAGTAGGAATGATATTGGTAAAGCACAAAATCCAAAAAGCCCTGCAAATGGGGTGTATGGTATAATTAATGTAGCAGCAAAAATTGATAAGGTTGCTATTAATAAATATTTCCCCGGCTGACTCCTGAAGAATGGCTTCCTGCTTCGGATTACAAGTACAATCATGGAAGCTGAAATAACGGATTCCATAAACCAGCCTGTTCTGAACTGAACCTGTGTTGCATTAAGGATAAGCAGTAATGCACCAAAAGTGAGATAATCGAATACCGAGCTCACGATGCCGAATGTAATCATAAACTTTCGGATTGCCTTGATGTCCCATCGCCGCGGATATTCTATCATTTCCTTATCCACACTGTCGGTTGCAATAGTCATCTCCGGGAAATCCGTCATTAGATTAGTTAGCAAAATCTGCTTGGGGAGTAATGGTAGAAATGGCAAAATGAGAGATACTCCCGCCATGCTGAACATATTCCCGAAATTTGCACTGGTAGCCATAAATACATATTTGAGTGTATTGGCGAAAGTTGCCCTTCCTTCCCGTACACCCTGCACCAAAACACCGAGGTCTTTTTCCAGCAGGACAATATCCGCCGCATCCTTTGCAACATCCACCGCACTGTCAACGGAAATTCCGACATCTGCGGCATGAATAGCCGAGGCATCATTAATGCCGTCACCCATGTATCCTACTACATTTCCTGCTTTTTTGAGAGCAATGATAATTCGCTCTTTTTGATTTGGTTCTATTTCAGCGAAAACATCTATACCCCCAACCATTTTGAGAAGTGCGGTATCGCTCAATTTTGTTAGGTCATGTCCCGTAAGGATTTTAGTATTCTGCAAACCCATCTGCTGGCTGACGTTGGCGGCAACCAAATGATTATCGCCTGTAATGACTTTTAGAGCAACGCCAAGGTTCTTGAGATTTGTAATCGTTTCGATGATATTAGGTTTGGGCGGGTCAAAAAGCACGAGGAAACCTGAAAATGTCATGCCTGATTCATGGTCTTTGCTGATGTTTGTTTCTGTACCCAAATTCTTGTAAGCAACGCCGAGAGTCCGGAATCCCTTATTACTGAATTCCTCAAAATGCTGCTGGATACGGTCCCGCACCGTGGCTATATCAACGACGTTGCCATCTTTAGTTTCTACAGATGAACAAACGTCGAGAACATTTTGCAAAGCTCCTTTGGTTACCATCAGATTAGTATTATCATGCGAAACAAGGATACTCAATCTCTTACGAAGAAAATCATATGGAATTTCATCTAATTTTTTGTAACCGGACATATCAAATTTCTTATGGTTGCGTATTGCTTCGTCTATAGGGTTTGAGAACCCGGTTTCGTAAAAAGCATTTATATAAGCTTGAAGAAGGACTTTCTCACTTGCCTCGCCATCCACATTAAGTGCGGATTGTAGTTGTACGATTCCATCGGTTAATGTACCTGTTTTGTCGGAACAAATAACATTCATACTGCCGAAATTTTCTATCGAAGAGAGCCGTTTGACAATGACCTTCTTTTGAGCCATACGTTTGGCACCATGGGAAAGATTGATGCTTATAATCGCCGGAAGCAACTGCGGAGTTAGCCCGACAGCGAGTGCCAAAGAGAATAAGAATGAGTCCAAAACCGGACGCGCCAGATATACGTTGATGGCAAAAATAGCTACCACAAGTATTAATGTAACTTCCATGAGGAAATAGCCGAAACGGCGGATACCATGCTCAAAATCCGTTTCTAATGGTCTGAGTTTCAGACGTTCGGATACTTTTCCGAATTCGGTTTCTTTTCCTGTGCGTACTATTAATGCAGTTGCACTGCCGCTTACTACATGGGTTCCCATCCAAAGAGCATTTGTCCTTTGACCGAGAGGAGTCTCTGCAGGCAAAACTGCCGTTTCTTTATCTACAGGAAAAGTTTCACCCGTTAGCATAGCCTCATCTATAAATAGGTCATTAGATTCCAGAACCAACCCGTCACCCGGAATAATATCGCCGGCGTTCAGGATGACAATATCACCCGGCACAATCTCTTCGACTGGAATTTCAACTGAGCTTCCGTCCCGCAGTACAGCCGCTTTAATCTGAACTATAGAAAGCAGTTTCGCCACCGCATTTGAAGCTCCTCTCTCCTGCCAAAACCCAAGCAAGCCGCTTATAAGAACAATAGAAAGAATAATAAATGCATCAACCGCATCGTGAAGAAAAAACGACAATCCCGTTGCAAAGAAAAGTATCAAAATAATGGGACTTTTAAATTGGGATATCAGAAGAGTTAACACATTAGAGCTTTTTTGCGGTTTTAGCCTGTTAGCTCCAAAAAGTGCGAGCCGCTTTTTAGCCTCGTTGCCCGTTAATCCATCTTTTGCCGATTCAAGGTTCTTGAGCATATCCGTATCTGAAATGCTCCAAAATGCAGGAGGAAGTTGGTTCATTATATATTCCTTTCTCTAAATTGTCTCCTAATTCAATGTTTTAATAATTACAATATCAATTTATAGAAAATTAAGAAAATTTTCTATATTTTCTTATTTTTTTTATCTATTTTTAATATCAATCTTTACGATTCTAATCTCACTTAGGGTTTTCTTCAAAAATTATAATTATTGTTTTTGAAATTTTGACGGCGAATAATATTTGACTTCTCAATACATATTAAAAGAATAATCAGGCTGGAATGACTATTTTAACTATATTAATGTGAAATTAAGACAAATCAATTATGCTAATTTTCCATTCTTTAGTATCTTTGCATTCCTTTTTTTACAAATTAATGATTCAGATATGGCAGACGACAAAAAAATTATATTTTCGATGGTTGGAGTAAATAAGATTTATCCACCGAACAAGCAGGTACTCAAGGATATATACATTTCATTTTATTACGGTGCAAAAATCGGCTTTATCGGTATGAACGGCACCGGAAAATCCACGCTAATGAAAATAATTGCAGGAGTGGAGACAGCTACAGACGGTGAAGTTGTCTTCTCGCCCGGGTATTCTGTCGGCTACCTTGCACAGGACCCCTACCTCGATGATAGTTTAACTGTAAAAGAAACAGTACAACAAGGCGTTCAAGCGATAGTTGACCTGCTCAGGGAATACGACGAAATTAGTGCCAAATTCGCCGAGCCGATGGATGACGAACAGATGAATAAGGTGATTGAAAGGCAAGGAGTTTTATCCGATTTAATCGAAAAGCATGGTGGATGGGAGCTTGACCATGTGTTAGACCGTGCAATGGATGCTTTGCGTTGTCCCGACAGCGATTTGCCCGTCAAAAATCTTTCCGGAGGCGAGCGAAGACGTGTCGCACTCTGCCGCCTGCTTCTTCAGCAACCCGACATACTGCTTCTTGATGAGCCGACAAACCATCTGGATGCCGAGTCTGTGGAATGGCTTGAACAGCATCTTCAACTGTACCCGGGAACGGTTATTGCTATCACTCATGACAGGTATTTCCTCGATAATGTTGCAGGTTGGATTCTCGAATTAGACCGTAGCGAAGGCATCCCATGGAAAGGGAACTATTCTTCATGGCTCGAGCAAAAGGCAAAGCGTATGGAATTGGAGGGGAAATCCGAATCAAAACGCAAGAAAAATCTCGAACGCGAGCTTGAATGGGTGCGTATGTCCCCGAGAGCACGTCATGCTAAGGCAAAGGCACGTCTTTCCGCTTATGACAGGCTCATGAATGAAGATACTAAAGAAAAAGAGGAAAAACTCGAAATCTTTATCCCGAATGGACCTCGTCTCGGAAATAATGTGATTTCGGCAGAAGCAGTCGCAAAATCCTATGACGATAAACTTTTGTTCGAGAACCTGAACTTCGCTTTACCGCCTGCGGGAATCGTCGGAGTCATCGGACCCAACGGAGCAGGCAAAACTACTCTCTTCCGCCTCATAATGGGTACGGAAACACCCGACAAGGGCAAGTTTAATATAGGTGAGACTGTAAAAGTCGGGTATATTGACCAGAGCCATGCTGAAATTGACCCTGCAAAAACTATTTGGGAAGTTGTCTCCGGTGGCGATGATATAATCAAACTGAACGACAGGGAGTATAACTCACGTGCCTACCTTGCCCGTTTTAATTTCAACGGGACCGACCAGCAGAAAAAATGCGGTGTTCTTTCCGGCGGAGAACGAAATAGGCTTCATCTCGCCCTGACTCTGCGTTCCGAGGCAAATGTCCTGCTTTTGGATGAACCTACAAACGACATTGATGTCAATACATTAAGGGCTTTAGAAGAAGGATTGGAGAGCTTTGCGGGATGTGCCGTAGTGATTTCACACGACAGGTGGTTTTTGGACAGAATCACGACACATATTCTTGCATTCGAAGGAGATTCGCAGGTTTACTATTTTGAAGGCTCCTATTCCGAATATATGGAAAACCGCAAAAAGCATCTCGGCAATGCAGAACCACAAAGAATAAAATATAAGAAGCTGAAGGTGTAGGAAGGAGAATTATTTTGCTTTTAAGAAATAATGACTTTGTTATAAAATATTTATTTAGTATTTTTGAAAATATTTTGTAAATAAACGAGTTATCTGTAAACAATATTAAAGATTATGAAAGTAATTACAAATAACAACAAACAGACTCATTTAAGCATTATAAAACAACTACTTGAGAATTCTGATGAAATAATTTTTTGCATTGCATTTCTAACAGAAAAAGGACTAGAAGATTTAATTAAAAAGCTACCAAAGAAATGCACTTTTTATGTTGGAAGAGATTATTATTTAACAGAACCACAGGCAATAAAAACCCTTATTCAAAAAAAGTATACAGTTTATATGACTCAAAAAAAGGATGCAACTTTTCATCCTAAAATTTATTATTTTAGACAGTCAAAAAATATATTCATAATTACTGGTTCTGCAAATCTCACTGGCGGCGGACTTTATAAGAATTTTGAAGTTTCCGTTTTACTTGAAACTGGACAAGGTTCACCAATTGATATGGAATTTAAATCAATTATTAATAATTATTCTGAAAATTCAACTCAAATTTTTGGTGAGCTACAGTTAAACCAATACGAGAGAGAATACAAAACTTACCATAAGAAGCATAAAAGGGCAGACAAAGAATTTAAAGAGGAAATTTGGAGTATTCATAAATTTGATATATCACAAATTAATAAGTTCGTTAAAGAATACATTATTGACAATGGATTTCAAGGATTTAACAAGAGAAAAGAAAATTACAAAAAAGCAAAAAAATTATTAAATAAAATTACAAAAGAAAAAATTATATCACCAAGCGACTTTCTTAAATACTATGAGGTCATTGCTAAGTCATTTCATTCATCAGGATTACTCAGAGGTAAAAGAGAAATGGCTAACAAGTATAAGTCAATTCTATCATTAATAAAAATAATTCAACAGAATATAAGATCAGAGCCAATTGTTGTTTTTTCAAAAGCGCTTCCGCTTGTTAAATCTATTGAAAGATTTGGTGTAAATGGATTGACAGAAATAATGAACACTTATAATCCAAATAAATTCTCTGTCGCAAACGGTAGAACATTAAAAAGTTTATCAGATTTAGGATTTACAAAATTTCCGTCAGCAAATAATTTTAATCACAAAATATATGAAGAATACAACAAATTAATTTCTGATATTGCAATTGCCTGCAAATTCAAGGACCTTGGACAGGTAGACCATTTTTTAAGTTGGTATTACGAAAATCATGTAAAAACAAAGCAAATATAGAAAATATTCTACAATGAAAGATATACTCTACACAGTTGCGAAAAATAAAAATGGTAACTTGATCAAAGCAAATGATGCAGAAAAAGGTGTAGAATATTTTTGCCCCGAATGTGGAAAAAAATTAATATTAAAGAAAAGTGGCAGGATAGGGGAGGGTTCCAGGCGACCACATTTTGCTCAAAAAACATTAACGCCAAATTGTACTCCAGAAAAGGCATTACATTATTCATTTAAAAATTTACTTTTTGAAAAAATTCAACAACAAATCATATCAAAAACATCCTTAACAATTTCCTGGCACTGCAAACATTGTAATGATGAACACTCGGGCAACTTAATAAAAAAAATCAAGAAAGTTAAAATTGAATATGATATGAAATTTTGCAAACCTGATATTGCGCTTTTTGACAATGATGACAAGGTATTTGCAGTTATTGAAGTCGTTGATACTCACAAACCAGAAGAAAATATTTTGAAGTATTATGATGAAAACAACATCATTCTAATTCAAATTAATCTTAAATCAGACAAGGATATTGATGAATTAGAAAATAAAATAGCTCACCCTGATTTTGTCAGTACTTGTTATAACCCAAAGTGTGATATATGCGGACATTATCTATATAAAACTAAAATGACAATCATTGAAGGTCCTTGTTGGAATTGCCATAAACCTATGAAAGTTGCAGTTATAAACGGAGGTTTGGAAAGAGAGGGTAATTCAGGGGGACCAAGTACATTCACAATAAAAGAAATAGAAATTGCTAGAAGTAATGGTGTAATATTAAAAAAACATGATAGCAATACTATGCAAAAAAAATATTTAGCGAATACTTGCGCAAATTGTGGTAAATTCGTAGGTGATTTTCATTTACATGATTATGAAATCCCAGCTTCATTAGGAGAATTACCTTCGACTACTTTTGATATAGGTTTTTATTGTAGCAATTGTATACAAGTAAAATATGCTAAAAACTAAGTAATTTATTAAAAAAAGATAGAAGATTTGGAAGAATTGATAGATATTGTATTTCAGAAAGCATTTAATGGGGAACTTGTATGAGAAAAAATAAGAATCAGATTGTTCCGAATAACAGCTATACCGAAATTTTACTTTACACAACCCCAAACGGCAAAGTAAAAGTAGAGATATTTCTGCATAATGAAAATATCTGGCTAACACAGGAAAAAATAGCCTTTCTTTTTGGCGTCCAACGTCCTGCAATAACCAAACATCTAAAAAATATTTTTGAAAGCGGAGAGTTAAACGAAAATTCAGTTAGTTCCATTTTGGAACATACTGCCGAAGATGGTAAAATCTACAAAGTAAAATTTTATAACTTAGATGCCATAATTTCAGTTGGTTACCGGGTTAATTCTGCACAGGCTACGCATTTCCGTATTTGGGCAACGGAACGTTTAAAGGAATATATTATTAAGGGCTTCACAATGGACGATGAACGGCTCAAAAATCCTCATAATATATTCGGAAAAGATTACTTCGAAGAGCAATTAGCCCGCATACGAGATATTCGCTCCAGCGAACGCCGTTTTTATCAAAAAATCACTGATATTTATGCACAATGCAGTGCGGACTATGACGGAAACAGCGAGGTTACGCAACGTTTTTTCGCCACGGTACAGAACAAATTGCATTGGGCTATCAGCCGGCAAACAGCCGCCGAAATTATCAATTCCCGTGCCGATAGTCAAAAACAAAACATGGGATTAACCAATTGGAAAAATGCTCCTGACGGGCAAATACGAAAAAGCGATGTAGCAATTGCCAAAAATTATTTAAACGAAGAAGAACTAAATGGTCTTAACCGCATTGTTTCTATGTACTTGGATTATGCCGAGATGCAGGCAAATAATAGTAAAATAATGTACATGAAAGATTGGATAGGCAAGTTAAATGCTTTCTTGCAATTTAATGAAAAAGATATTTTAAATGATGCCGGCTTAGTATCTGCTGAAATTGCCAAAGCTTTTGCTGAAAATGAATTTGAAAAATACCGGATAATCCGTGATGAGTTAATTGAATCAGATTTTGACAAGCATATCAGTAAAATGTTAGGAAAAGAAAAAGAGGACCGTTCATGATAAAAGACGACACATATACTTGCATTTGAGGGAGAATCGCAGGTTTACTATTTTGATGGCTCCTATTCCGAATACATGGAAAACCGCAAAAAGCGTCTCGGCAATGCAGAACCACAGAGAATAAAATATAAGAAGCTGAAGGAGTAGGAAAGATAAATTTATTTTGCTTATAAGTAATAATGATTTTTTGATTTGTTATTTAATTTGTAATTTAGAATATGTTTCATAAATAAATGACTTAAAATATAATTTTAGGAGGTCTTTATGAAAAAAATATTTTGTTTTTTCCTGATTTTCATACTTGCTTCAACTGCATATTGCCAGACTAAAACAAATAAAGAAGAGTTCAAAGCTAACAATGACACTGCTTTTGACAAAGGTTCCAATATCAAATTTGGTGAAATTACCCAGGAAAAGCTTAATGATTTGTCACTTCTTGGCATGGTTTGGGGTTTTCTAAAGTATTATCATCCTAATATAGCAAAAGGTGATTACAATTGGGACTACGAATTATTCAGAATTTTACCAAAATTCCTTCAATCAAAAAACAACGTTGACAGGGATAATATCTTAGTTAATTGGGTGAAAAGTCTTGGAATAACTGAACCAGATAATGAAAAGAAAGATACAACTGAAAAGAAAGCTGAAATTAAATTAAATCCCGACCTGTATTGGATTGAACATATAAATTTATCGGCAGACATTGTCTATGTTTTAACAAATGTAAAAAATGCTAAAAGAAACGACAAGCAATATTATGTTGCTTTAGGTTTAAGAGCCGGAAATCCAATTTTTAAAAATGAAAAAGGTTTTACTGATATGAAGTATCCCGATGCCGGATTTCGTCTATTATCCTTGTACCGTTACTGGAATATTATTCAATATTATTATCCTTATAAAAATTTGATTGAAGAAGACTGGAAAGGTGTTCTTAAAGAATTAATACCAACTTTTATAAATGCCAAAAATGAAATTGAATATAAGCTCGCAGTATTGGAATTAATGGCAAGAGTTCACGATACTCACTCAAATATATTGGGGCAGGACGAGGCTTTGACTAAATATCGCGGTGCAAATGTTGCCGCGGTGCAAATCAAATTTGTCGAAAACAAGGTCGTTGTTATAGATTATTATGATAATGATTTAGGAAGTAAAACCGGCTTACATCCAGGCGATGTGATTACAAAGCTCAATGGTCGAACTATTAAGCAAATCCTCGATGAAAAATTAAAATATACTCCCGCATCAAATTACCCGACACAACTTAGAGATATAGCGAAATTAATGCTGCAGACTAACGATTCTACTATGAGTATTGAATTTATAAGAAATGGAAAAACTCAATCTTTAGTAATCAATACTTACCCGACGAGT
>JBEKWK010000010.1:0-17968 GCA_049513175.1 FCB group bacterium | reverse complement strand
ATCTACTAATAGAGAGGCATTACCTTTGTTGAAAATTGTAAATTGTAAATCCTTAGAGTAATCTGACCGGGACACCTGTCCAAAATACAATGATGAAGAGTCGGTTTCTATCTTAGAAATCATTTTAACATTGCTTCCCGTTCCGGACAAATCAATGCTCACATCTGCTCCGGCATTTGAGGAAATAACCAAAGTACCGGTATACGTACCGTTAGCAATAGGTGCGAAGTCCACTTTAATCGTTAATTTATCTCCCGGCTTTACTGTATCAGTAGTAGGAGTAGCAAGAGAAAAGACAGGGTCGGAATTATTATCTATGAAAATATTATTTATAATTAAATCACCCCTGCCCGTATTGTTTACATCGCAGGTCATTTCCTTACTATCAGATACATTGCTGAAATCGAGGGATGTGATGTCCATCTGGATTTTCGGCTTTGCAATTACTCCTTGTCCGGTTCCTGCCAAGGCAATTGTGAAATTACCCTGTGTCTGTGAATTTGACTGCACTCTTAGCTTTGCCGTGTAATTTCCATCCACCTGCGGATTAAAAGCAACTTGAACATTATAAGTGGCTCCCGGAAGCAAAGCAGGTATATTACTTGAAACAAGCGAGAAAACACTGTCTGCATCGTTCTCGATTTTGAGACTTGTAATAGTAAGGGATTTTAAGCCGGTATTAGTCAATTGAATTGTTTTTGTGGAATTGTCACTAACATTTCCAAAGTTCAAAGTATTCATATCGGCTGATATTTGCGGATAAACTTTACTTGCATCCATTGTTTTTGCGCATTGAAGAACCTCCTTATTGGAGCTGGCAAGGTCCTGTATAAAAGCTACGATATAGACGTTAGCAGCATTCCAATTTTGGTTTAAAGTGAAAACTTTTTGATAGGTTGTCGTCCCTCCTGACTGCATATTTAATTGAAAACCATCTGTAGGTCCAGGTCCTGGGAACATATCTCTTGCAACATAAGGGAAATTTGTCTCGCCGTTAGAGCCGGCATGAGAAAAAGTAAGAGGTGTTTCGATAACGGCACAGAATAATCTTTTGTTTCCCGAAACCGCAACATCGGACTTAACAACGACAGTCAGGGTATCGGATGTACCTTTTCGATTTTCCATAACATAAATGCTATAAGGTGAAGTTTGGTTGTTGTACTTTGCGACCTCACCCGAGACATTCCCCAAATCAATTTTAGTTCCGTTTGCCCATGCGGCAGGAGTTCCTAATGTCCCGCTTACATAAACTCCCCAGATGCGATTATTTAAAACCAACGGATTAGCATCGTACATTGGCTCTGCCTGCCCGTTCCCTGAATGGTAAACAACTGCCAGGGCTTTATCCGTGTTATTACTAAGATAATTATAAAACGAACCGTTTTCTGCTGCACATATACCGCAATTGGCACTGGTTACTTCTTCAACAAGCACAAGTCTTGGTGAACCTGAAAATAGAGAATTGAATGATAACGTTAACAATAGCATTGATACTGCCAAAAAGAAGAATTTTTTCATGACGAGTTCCTGATTTTTAATACATATTATTTAAAAGTATAATTTCTATAAATAATTTACAAAATAATTATAAAATAATGCAATAATATTTAAGGAAAAATTTTGTCATCAAATAAAATTTCGGTAATTTTAATTATCTGTTTTTATTATTAATAGAGAGGAATTTATGAAAACCAAAATTTTATTGCTTGTGCGTGTATTATTTCTGACTTCAATTCTCGGCTGTAAGTCATGCACCAAAAGCGATTCGCCGGTAAGCCCGACTATATCAGGTGTATTGATACCACTTAAAATTGGTAATAAATGGATATATCAGGATAAACAATTTGATAATCCTATTAATCCAAAAATAGGAAAAGATACACTTTACATAATAAAAGATACTATTATAAATGGAGAAACCTGGTATATTCCATACGGGGAAATTAATATTCCCTGTATTAATCGCAGTGATGGCTTTTATTCAATGCTGCCGGATTCACTGCAAAATTTTAATATTACCTTATTGTTTAAGTATCCAGCTAATATAGGTGATATGTGGAATACAGGAGATTCAAATAGGGAAGGCAATTATACCTTATTAAGCAAAAATGATACTGTAACTGTTACCGCCGGCACATTCATTTGTTATAAATATCAATCAGAATCTCAATTTTCTGATATATTATTATACCAAAAAAGTTTATTTTGGATTTGCCCCGGAATAGGAGAAATAAAAATTGAAGATTGGGAAAGTTTTGATACAAATAAATTATCTTTATACCATTCTTCAGAACTGCTTAGCTATGAATTGAAGTAAAAATTCCAAAACAGAAAGAATATGGAATCCAGCTTTCGCTGGAATGACTTTTTAGTTTATTGTAAGTTCTTGATAAGAATTTAAAACTGCTAACTGCACACTGCTAACTGCTAACTATCTCCTCCTTCGCCCTTCTCACAAGCAGATGCAGCCTGTTATGAAGATTGACTTCGGAATTACCTGCATCAATGTCGAGATAGAGGATATTCAGTTTAGGCTCGATTTCTTTGAGGGATTTTTCGATGCCGCGGGCGATAATATGATTTGCAATACAACCGAATGGCTGGAGGCAAAGCACATTATAAATATTATCTTCCGTAAAAGCAAGTATATCTCCCGCAATCAACCAGCCCTCGCCGAAATAATGATTTGCCATATTCATTACTTTTTCCGCTTTCTTGGCAAGGTCCTTGATATGATGGGAGGGACAGTTATACCTGAAAGCAGTCATCGCCTTTTCGAATTTGTTAAATATTGAACCGTAGTATTTCTCAAGTATAAAAGCTAATCTTTTTGCAATAGGCTTGCTCTCGATTTTCAGGTTATGTTTATAATGGATATTGATAAACCATTGCACAAAAATATTGATAAGCGGAGGCATGACAACCTCAATACCATGGCTTGCCAGGTCATTAACGATATTCTGATTACCCATGGGATTGTATTTGACGTAAACTTCGCCGACAACGCCGATTTTGGGAACAATTTCGTTTTGTATCTCTATGTCATTAAATTCTGTAATTGCATTTTTAAGAGTTGAGATTAAATATTTCAAATCTCTTTTTTCGATACCGCCCTGTGCAAGAGCATTGTATTTATCGGCAATCTTTAGGGCATCGCCCTTGTTTTTCTCCCTTGCGGCAATAGAATAGTACATTTTGGAAATAGCATCGCCGAATAAAATACCTAATATTCCCTGCACAGTCAATCTTTTCCTGCCTAATTTGAATCCCGGCTGATGGTTTAATAATTTATTGGAGACTGACACACCCACAACGGGTACATCTTTAAATCCATTTTTGACTAAGGATTTTCTTATCAGGGATAAATAATTGGAAGCTCTGCATTGTCCTCCCGTCTGAGTGATGGCAACAGCTATTTTTGATAAATCATAATTACCTGATTTAAGAGCTTTTAATAAATCTCCAATAACGAGTGTCGCCGGGTAGCAGATTTCGTTATTGCAATATTTAAGTCCCAAATCTACTGATTTCTGGTCTGACGGCGGGAGCAATTCCGTTTTATAGCCCATTGATGCAAACGAGGCTGAAACATAATTAGAATGGAATTTTGAGAAGAACGGAATTAAAATCAGCCTGTCTTTGTCTTCTGTACCGAAATCCCGCGTCGTTTCCCGTTTAATAAATGTAATGCGACGAGATTTCTTTTCATTTGCCTTTATTGATTCGATTAACGAGCGGATTCTTAACTTGAGAGAGCCTGTGCTGGTCAGTTCGTCTATCCTGATTAATGTATAATTTTTCTGATACGATTCGAGTATTTCCTTTGTCTCGTCAATTGTGATTGTATCAGGACCACAGCCGAAATTATTTAATTGTATAAACTCTACGTTATCGTGTATTCCTGCCCATTTTGCGGCTCTGTAAACCCTGTTTGGGTATGCCCACTGTGATAAGACATTCAGGTCAGTCAGATTTTGTTCTTCATCATAAGTAATGCAGTCCTCGCTGATTATACTTAAACCGAAATCTGTTATAATATCAGGAATATTGTGATTAATAAACGGGTCTATGTGATAAGGTCTGCCTGCAAACACAATCAGCTTTTTATTATCTTCCTTAGCTTTTTGAATTATTTCAGTACCTTTTTCTTTAATAGCCTTTCTATAGTTTTCCTGCTCCTGCATAGCAAGAGCGAAAGCCTTATTGAATATCTTCTTTGTCACTCCGAATTGTTTCAGATACTCAAAACTCGCTTCCTTCAACAGCTTTTCGTCTTTGAAAGTGATATTTGGTGTATCGAATTTAACCGAATAGTTCTTTTCAGGGTTAATTGTACTTTTTATTAATGTAGGATAGCCTGTTACCACAGGGCAGTTGTAGCAATTCGAAGTTCCGGGAATTTCATCTTTTTCGTAAGTTACAATTGGGAAGAAAATCCTGTCAACACCGGAATTAATGAGATTCAATATATGCCCGTGTGCCAGCTTTGCAGGGAAGCAGATATTATCGGACATTACTGTACCTGCACCTGTATCGCAAAGTTCGGGCGTAGATTTATCTGAAATATGAACTTCAATACCGCACTCCACAAAAAGCTTAGACCAATACGGGAAATTCTCATATAAATTTAAAACACGCGGAATTCCAATTGTGGCTATAGGTTTTGTATCAGGAGTTAATTCCCTGTCGAAAAGCAGGTCATATTTATAGCCTAATAAATTAAACCCCTTTTCTAATTTTTTTCCGTGATTTGTATATATATTCTCGCACCTGTTGCCGGTATAAAAGACATTGCCGTTTCCGAAATTCAGTTTGCTGACCGTGCAGACATTCTCACAGGCTTTGCAATGAATATATTTGATATTATATTTACCTTTGGAATCAAGCTCGGTCAGGGTTCTGAGGCTTCCTTCGCAGATTTGATTATTATAATAATTATCTTTAGCAACGAGAGCGGCACCATAAGCCCCCATCAGCCCGGATATATCGGGACAAATTACTTTTTTTCCGAGAACATTTTCAAAAGCCTTGTGTATAGCCGAATTTCTGAATGTACCTCCCTGAACGATGATATGGTCGCCTAACAAATTGTGGTCTGTCACTTTCAGTACTTTATGGAGGCAATTATTTATTACAGAATATGCCAGCCCTGCGGAAATATCTTCGATTGAAGCACCTTCGCGGAAAGACTGCTTTACTTTAGAATTCATAAATACCGTGCATCTTGTGCCAAGATTGCAGGGACGCGTGGAATTGAGAGCTAAATTTGCAAATTTGTCAACCGTATAATCGAGAGAATTTGCAAATGATTCAATAAAAGAGCCGCAACCCGAAGAGCAGGCTTCATTTATTTCGATATTCCGGATAAGCCCGTCTTTGACGAATATCGCTTTCATATCCTGACCGCCAATATCGAGTATGAAAGAAATATTTTCATCGAAAGTTTTTGCCGCTCTGTAATGAGCAATGGTCTCGACTATGCCGAAATCGAGGTCGAAAGCAGAATGTATTAAATCCTCTCCGTAGCCTGTAACCGCCGAAGAAGTTATTTTCAGGTTTATGTTTAAATCATCTGCCAGATTTTTCAGTAATGTCAAGCCTTTTGTGACAGTACCAATTGGATTACTTTCGTTATTTCTGTAAAAATCAAAAGCGATTTTGCCGTCTTTGTCTGTGAGAACAATTTTAGTCGTCGTTGAACCTGAATCAATACCGAGAAAACATTCTTTATTGTCCAGTTCACGTAGATGAATACGCGGTGCTTTAACAGAAGAACGCTTTTCAGTCCATGTAATCATCTCTGTTTTATCCGTGAACAAAGGTGCAATGCCGTTTGTAAAGGTTTTTTTCAGGTTTTGAGCTTTTCTTAGAACATTCAGATATTCATCTATTGTTGTATTATACTTATCGAAATTTGCAGATAAAGCGGCTCCGATTGCAGGGATTAACTCGGAATTGTCAGCAAGAATCAAATCTGAATCATTAAATCCGAATAGCTTTGTAACTGCTTTCTTTAATTCAGGTAAAAATGATAATGGTCCTCCGGAATACAACACCTTTGGATGGGCATCACAGCTTCGCAGAAGCGAATTTTTTATCTGTAAAGCTACTGCATGGAATATTGAAGCGGCGATATCCGGCTTTGGAATTTCCCTTGCAAGAAGATTTTGAACATCTGTTTTTGCAAACACACCACAACGTGAAGCGATTGAATGAATCTCTCTGGAATTGTGTGCCAGGTCATTTAAATCTGTATGTGATATATTCATCAGGGTTGCCATCTGGTCAATGAAAGCACCCGTACCGCCGGCACAACTGCCGTTCATCCTTAAATCAAGCCCAGTATTTTCATTGAAGAAGATAATCTTAGAATCCTCGCCGCCAATATCAATAAGAGTTTTGGCTTCTGGGTGGAAATTCGATGTGTATTCTGCAGATGCAATCAGTTCCTGCACGAAAGGTATTTTCAGCTTTTCGGAAACTCCCATACCTGCACTGCCTGTAATAGAAAGGCTTATGGGAACATTTCCGATTGAAACGGAGGTTTCCTCTATAAGATACAAAAGGGTGTCGTATATTTTTCCGAGATGCCTTTGGTAGCGGCTGAAAACAATATTGCTTTCAGCATCCAAGACAATCACTTTCGCAGTTGTAGAGCCGGCATCAATACCCAATCTGTGATTCTTAAGATTCATTAACTTATTTTACAATACAGTAACAATATATCATTCAATCACTATAATTATCTAAAATTACTTGCTAAATTATTTTTTAAAACTAAATATTATTTTTAAATAACTTTAGCTAAGTAAATTAATAATTTTTTGGTTATGTTATACATTATATATTAATATTTTTTAAAAACAATATTTCTAAATAAAACTTTAATTATTCTATTTGAGGGGAATTATCAGTGATAACACAGGCAATGCTTTTAAAAAAATGAATTAGTAAATTTTTTGGAAAACTTTGGCATACTGATTGCGTATATATAAAATAGCTGTGTTGTTTTATGTTAATTGAGATAATGAAATGGGAACGGCAATTTTTAAAGCGGGTTTAATATTTTTAGCAACTGCAAGCCTTGCATATTTGGGGTATAAGAAGCGATTAATCAAGGTGAAAGTGCCTAAAAAACTTATTAATCAGAAACCATATTATATTGAACCCGATAAGATAAATTTCTGTTGATACTTTCCGGGGGGAGAGTTAGCGACAGTTCAGAGCTTTGAGTCTACTCAAGGAAATATTTATATTTGGATTGATGAATTATGAGAAAATTTCTTCTTATTATATTTTCTGTCGCTATTGCAGCATTTGCGGGATGTCAGCCCGGAGTGCGGTTTACTTCTGACACAAATACAAACCGGACATCTATTGCCGGCAATGCATCTCATAATAATTCTCCTTTATATGAGCTGGATTTATCTTCATATACATCATTAAGCCCTGTTCAGGAAGGAATTTTGAAAGAAGCCCAAATCTGGATGGGTACTCCTTATTGCTATGGAGGTGATACTCATACCTGTACTGACTGTTCCGGCTTTACAAAAAATATTTATTCTGCAGTTGGTATAAATCTTCCAAGAACAGCCGCAGACCAGTATCTTGTTGGAACAGACGTCAGGGATTCCGATTTGAATGTAGGGGATTTAGTATTTTTTAAACGCAGTGACAAGATTTCACATGTAGGTATTTATATCGGGAACGGTGAATTTATTCATGCTTCCACCTCAAACGGCGTTGTCAGGCAATCCCTGAAAGATGCCTGGTATCAAAACAATCTCGCAGGCTTCAGGCGATTTATTAATATAAACTGAGAAATTTTTCCGACAGGTGTAAGGAATTATCCACAATTTTAGTGCTTTCCCTCTCCTTATTCTTTTCTATTTCTACTTCTATTTCTGTGATTTATGTTCTATAACTGGGTGAGGTATCTAAATCCTATTTCTCTAAATATTGTTTGAATTGTTTAATTGTGGTGTTAGCTTGTTTAAGAATGTTTCTGAAAGTTCCTTCAGGTATTTCTTTTTTATTCATTGGTAAAACGACAATATCGCCAGTATTATTCTTGAATTTGCCATGTGAACCTTTTTGTGATACAAACAAAAATCAGATAAATTCAAGAACTCTTCTTATTTCTTTTGAAGAATAAAGTTTAGACATTTACTGATTCTCTTCCCAGTATAATTTGGTCAATTTTTGGCAGTTCAATATTCTCATCTTCAAAATAAAGTTCGACGGCTTCTTTCAGATTTGCAGCAGCCTCATCAATAGTATCGCCAAAAGATGATATATTGATATTTATACATTGGGAAACGTAGTATTTCCCTTCTTTCCATATTATATATTCAATATCTTTCATTTTCCTCTTTTTACAAATTTTAAAAAATTATATTAATAAAACGAAATAGTGATAAAATAATTTCTTCAGATGTCTGACACCTGCAAGGTGTCGGACATTTTTATTTAAGTGCCAATATTAAAAGAATTTTTTTCATAAATTAGTAATTAGTAATTGGTAATTAGTAATTTTTGGTTTCTAACCTCACTCCCCGCCTGCAATCTCACAAAATACATACCCACATTCAATCTAAAATCGTCAATCGTAAATCTAAAATCCTGTCTTCCTGCTTCTACCCACTCATTTTTTAGTATTGCAACTTCCTGCCCAAGCTGATTATACAGGCTCAGCCTTGCATTTCCGGAATGAGCCAAATTATAGCTTATTGTCATTGCTTCTGAAGCGGGATTGGGCAGGATTTGCAGGTCATCTTCGTTATTTACATTTATCGCTTCTACTGAAGTTTTTGTCCAGTTTGGAGTTAATAAAAATATTATTCTATTATCAACCAAAAGAAGAAAATTATTGTTATTAGAAAATTGTATACCAGCACCCGACCATATATTTGAATTATAAATAGATATATCATTAATAAAATCCCAAATTTGCGTTCGTAAAGAATCTGGTCCAATTATTATACCACCACCAAACAACAAATAATGATTATCAGGAGAAAAATTTATAATGCTATAACTTTTGCCTAATTTTTCTCTCGAATATGTTTTATATATTGTGTCTGCTGTATTATCCCATACATAGCAATGTCTGGCAGAATCTTGTTTTGCTCCCGCAATATATTTACTATCATTTGAATAGGCTAGATAAGAATAAAATGAAGAATTTTCTTCCAAAAGTGAATCTTGGTGCCATCCGTTTACAAAATATTTTATAAATTGACCCACTCCTTGTTGACTATGAGTATTATAGGTGGATAAAACAAAAGAGTTGCCATCCGGAGAAAAGGCTATATATTGTATTTGGTCTGTATATCCTATCCATTTTACTATTGTATCTGCATTTAAATCATATACAAGCAATCTGGTAATTGTAGGCAGATGTATATTGTCTTTATATGAAGCTGCAATTACACTATATCTGCCATCAGGTGATAATGCAATTTTATAATATCCAAAAAGATCAGTTAATGTATCACCCTCGAAAATTTTTATAATTCGTTTAGTAGAATCATCCCAAACGACTGCTTTATTATTATTTAATATAGAAGCAATCCTTTTTTTGTCAAATGAAATAGATGTTGCGTTTATTAAAATTGTATTTGGTGCTTTTTCCATACTGTCAATAATATCTCCAGTTTGTATATCTAAGATATAAATAGTTGAATCCATAGCAGCAAATATTTTAGTAGTATCTGATGAAAAACAAGCAAACTGGCAATTTGAATGATATGCTTGCCCATTGTTTCTAATATTATTCACCCAGACAGTATCAAACGTTATTGCTGATGCCGCTTGACTCATAAATAGAGCAATAAAAAGAAACAAAAATAATTTACGCATGATAACTCCAAAATTCTGAATTTAAATTAAATTGTCCCCCGCTGGCGGGGGATTAAGGGGGTGGACTTTCTTCAATTGCGTGTGGATTGCCTCTAATTCACCAACAACCCTCTCCAATTCAAGTATCACTCCCTCGATATTTCCAAGAACATCATTATCCATGAATCTGACTACTTTAAAGCCCAATGACTCTAAATCCTCTTGTCTTTTTAAATCATGTAAATAATTATCTTCAAAATGATGGGTTATTCCATCAACTTCAACAATCAACTTTAGCTCTTTGCACATAAAATCTGCGATGTAATTTAACACAGGTCTCTCTCGCCTGAACTGATAACCTTTCATCAATCTTGCTTTCAACACATACTTCCATAAACAAGCTTCAGCTTTAGTCATAGATTTTCTGAGCTTGTTTGCATTTGGTTTCAGATATTTGTTGTAATATAAGTTTTTTGTTTCTTCCAAGTATTTCCACCCCCTTAATCCCCCGCCAGCGGGGGACAATTATTTATTTACAATTTCATTCACAAAAGGGTCGTTTCACCACAATTCTTAATTCATAATTTTTAATTCTTAATTACTTTTCAATTCTCTGTCTCAACATCTCAAACAAAATTATCCCCGCCGATACGCTTGCATTCAAAGAAGGAATTTTTCCTAAAAGCGGTATTTTCACTATAATATCGCATTGGTTGCGGATTCCGGGTCGCAAGCCGCTGCCCTCAGAGCCGATTACAAGCACAACAGGACGGTCATAAATGTTGTCAGTGTAAAGCCGTTCTCCATCTGAATCAGTTCCAATAATCCAGAAACCCGCTTCTTTGCAGGTTATGAGTGCTTGTGTTAGATTATTTACTTTAGTAACTTTGATATGCTCAAGTCCGCCGGCTGAAGCTTTGATAGCCGCAGGAGTAATAGGTGCCGAATCCCGGATTGGCAGTATCATTCCACTTACTCCCGCACATTCGGCTGAACGGGCAATGGCACCGAGATTATGAGGGTCATTGATGTTATCGAGAGCAACTATTATCGGCTGTGGATTATTTTCAAAGCTTTTCTGAAGCATGTCTTTAAGTTCAATCGTAGCTATCTGCCTTATTAAAGCAATTACACCCTGTGAGTTACTTCCAATAGATGAAATGCTTTTTTCCAGCGTTGCGAATTTCCTTTTATCAAGATTAGTGCAGGGAATTTTCATTCTTTTTGCGGAAGAATATATTTTGCTGATTGTCGGTCCCTGTGTCCCGAAGCAAAAGAATATTTTTTCGATTTGCTGTCCCGACCTGAGGGCTTCCATAACTGCATTTCTGCCGATTATATAGCTATCGCCGTTTTCCATAAGTTAACATTAGTTTATAATAATTATAATTGTAACACGAAATTTATTTCGTAAGTTCTCTTCGTTCCCCTTATGCAATACGAAATTTATCTCGTGAGTTTTCTTTGTTCCCCTTATGTAACATGTGATTCATCTCTTGAGTTTTAAACAACGAAATAAATTTCGTGTTACAATGATTTTAATTTATCAAACTGTGAACATATATTTTTTATTTATATAACTCCATTTCCAGTCTTGCCAATTTGCTACTAACCCTGCTTTTACAGGGTTAAACATTATATATTTTATAGTATCATTCAACTCATCAGCATTTCTTATGTAATGATCATAACTTTCATGGTGCCAAAATTGACCTTTTCTTTGCAAAATTTTATTAGAAAGAAAAGCAGTGCTTCCTTTAATATCTTTTAATATTTTAGTAACCTGATATTTATTTTCTAAACCGTCTATCCAGTATTTATCCATGCTAAATAAAAAATGTACATGGTTAGGCATAATACAAAAACAAATCAATTCGTACCTTACATTATCTAATTCTAAAAGTTTTTTTGAGACAATTTCTGCAACATCAAGTTGATTAAGGTATAATGGACTTAATTTGCAATTTTCTATAATTTTATCATAATTCAGGAAATATGATATTGAATTTTCATCTTTATCTTTTACTAATTTTAAAGAATCTATAGCCCTTTTAGGTAATGAAAAAGCTAATCTGAATGTTATAAAATATGTTGCAAATTCAGGTTGTATATGGGGTAAATTTCTTTTGTAATAATCCATGATGAAGCTATTTAAATTATCTTATTCATTATTATAATATTAATCTATACAAATATAAGAATATCTTTACTTTTTGACATTGTATTTATATTTCTTATTTAGTAACATGAGATTCATCCTGTCAGATAAACTACGAAATAAATTTCGTGTTACGATTTTAATTATTACATTCTTTGTAAAATGAGATTCATCTCGTGAGTTTTAAACCACGAAATAAATTTCGTGTTACGATTTCTTTTTGTAATTTAGAAATTCAAATAATTACTATTTTAATTGATATTAATTTAACATTTAACCTATACCAAAATGAAAAATATTTCTTTTACTCTTTTGTTCTTATGCCTGCTGGTATTGTTCGTCAAATGTTCTGCAGGAAACAAGGAAGAACCTAAGCCTTCATACACGGATAATTTCCCTAAAGGTGAGATTATACAATCCGTTAGCTGTAAAAATAATAATACGGAGACTTTTGCTCTTTACCTGCCATCATATTATAACACTAACAAAAAATTTCCCATAATATACTGTTTTGACCCCAAAGGCAAGGGTAATGTCCCACTTGATTCAATGAAGGAACTTGCAGAAAAATACGGTTACATCCTTGCCGGTTCTAATAATTCACGAAACGGCATATCCTGGGACAATATCAGCAATTCCGTTACGATATTTTTCAGCGATACGTATAATCGTCTGTCAATAGATAGCAGGAGGGTGTATACCGCCGGGTTTTCAGGCGGAGCAAAAGTTGCAGGTGCCGTCGCCGTTTATATGGGTGGTATCGAAGGAGTTATGGCTTGTTCAGGAGGCTTGCCTCAAATGGATAAAGATAATCAAAATTATTTCAATTTTATCTCTTTCGTAGGGAACGAGGATTTTAATTATACTGAACTCGTCAGACTTGAAGATGAACTCGATAAAACTAAGCTGAAGCACCAGCTAATAATCTTCGACGGGAGGCATGACTGGACCCCAAAATCAGTTCTTGAAGATGGTTTTATTTGGTTTGAGTTCAATGCAATGAAAACAAGACTAATTCCTATTAACGACACTTTAATTAATAATTTTGCCAATAAAATAGACGAAAAAATTAATATAGACAGAAAGAAGCAAAAACCGCTTGATTCATATTACCTGCTCTATAAAGAAGAGATTAATTTTCTCGACGGATTGAAGGATATGACAAAATACAAGGAATTGTATGATGAAATATGCAAATCCGAAGTAATTCAAAAGGCAAAAGCACATGATGAGCAGCTTGAAGACAAAGAAACAAGAAAAAAAGCAGAGTATTCAAAAGCCTTTTCGGAGAAAGATTTGAAATGGTGGAAAGATGAGATTAAAACAGTTAATGAAAATGTGTTAAAAAGTAAAAATCGTGCGGATGCTTTGTACTTTAAACGTTTGTTGCGTTTTCTCAGCCTTGCTTCGTTTATGAACTGTAATGCTGTTTTGAGCAAGGGTGGTATCAGGCAGGCGGAACTTCTTATTGAAATATACAGGATGGTAGATGAAGAAAACCCTGATTATGACTTCCTCCTCGCAAAATTATACGCAAAAACGGGAAATATGGATAAAGTCTTTCCTGCACTGGAAAACTCTGTCAGGAAGGGCTTTGACGATAAATTCAGGCTCGAAAGCGATGACATTCTCGGCAGACTGAAAAATGCGAAGGAATTTGTGGAGATTGAGAGCAAGATAAAATGAGTCAATATTACAATTATTTCCCCTCCTTAGATAAGGAGGGGATTAAGGGGTGGTCTGATTTAGTTTTGTGGAAAATGATACCCATAAAGATATGAGAAAAGAAAAATATAAGTTTTATTTCCCCTCCTTAGATAAGGAGGGGATTAAGGGGTGGTTTGATATGGTTTAGTGGATAATGATACCCATATAAATATGAGAAAAGAAAAATATAAATTTTATTTCCCCTCCTTAAATAAGGAGGGGATTAAGGGGTGGTTTGATTTGGTTTTAAACTGATATGAGCGACAAAATTCATAATAAAAAGATATTGAAACCAATTAGAAAAAAGCTAAGGCATAATCTTACTGATGAAGAAGCGGTTCTTTGGTATTATCTTAAGAAAAATAAGCTTGAGAATAGGAAATTCAGAAGACAACATAGCGTTGGAAATTATCTTCTTGACTTTTATTGTCCATCTGAAAAATTAGCAATTGAACTTGATGGCAGCGGACATTATACTGATTCAGGGTTGGAGAAAGATAAAATCAGGAACAATTATTTAAATAAACTAAATATAAAAGTGTTGAGAATATCAAATGTAGAGGTTAATAATAATATACAAGGGGTGTTGCAATATATAATAGGTAATTTTACCACCCCTGTATCCCCTCCTAAAATAGGAGGGGAAAAGACGAAATAGTTCCTAAAATAGAAGGGGAACAAGGCAAGAACGAACAAAAATAGGGGGGAATAAGACTCAGAAAATTTTAGAAATGAGATATAAATAATTAAATTCTGTAAACTAACAACTGATAACTGATTTAAAAAAATGACTCCAAAAAATTATCTGATACTGTCACTTTCGATTGTTGCACTGATAATCGTCGTGGTTATAATTTATATTTATAGTGTAATTTCCGGAGAATTGCCCTCAGTTCAACAACTCGAAAATCCGAAACAGCATATTGCAACGCAGGTCCTAAGTGCCGATGGTGAACTGCTCGACCATTTTTATATAGAGCGCCGGATTAATCTGACTTACGACAGTATCCCCAAAAATTTTATAAATGCACTGATTGCTACTGAAGACCGCAAATTCAGGGACCATTGGGGTGTGCATGCCTTCCGTATTATCAAAGCGGCAATTAAAAATACCCTTGCAATGAGAACTAAGGAAGGTGCATCTACAATCACAATGCAATTGGCAAGAAACCTGTATCTAACCCCCGAAAGCAGTCTGAAGCGTAAAATTAGAGAAGCTTTTACTGCAATCCAGATTGAAAAGACTTATACGAAAAACGAAATTCTAGAAATGTACACAAATACTGTGGCGTTCGGAAGGGGAGCTTATGGTCTATCTATTGCGGCACAGGTTTATTTCGATAAGTTTCCGATGGAACTCACACTGGCAGAATGTGCCTATCTTGTGGGCATTCTTAAGGCACCGGAACATTATAATGGCGTAAATGATTATGAAAAAGCAATTACCAGAAGGAACCTGGTTCTCAGCCTAATGCGGGAGCAGGATTACATAACATATGCAGAGTATGCAGATGCAATCGAACAGCCGATTAATATATCACAGGGAATATTAAATAAGAAAAAACGTTCCGAGCTTGCACCTCATTTCGTCGAGATGATTCGCCAAAAGCTCAGCAGGAGTGCCAGTATAAGCGGCTATGATTTATACAGCGACGGGTTAATTATTTATACTACTTTGAATGCACAAATCCAGAGATATGCTAACCAGGCTGTAGAAGAGCATCTCACAAAGTATCAAACAATATTCAATAAATCTTTTTCATGGAATAATAACAGGAAATTGTTAGATGAGCTAATCGGCAAGGCTGTAAAGAACAGACCGGACTATATAGCTGCTTCATACAGCAACAAGCCTTCAATCGAAGAATCTTTAAGAAAAAACAAGCAATTTATTGATTCCGTGAAAAATGCCGCTACAACATTGCAAGTTGGTCTCGTTGTACTTGACCCGTTGACAGGGGCAATAGTCGCAATGGTGGGCGGCTCGCCGAAATTTATGCAGGAGCATCCCGATTCGAAATACTCCCTTAATCATGTTACTCAAATCAAGCGTCAGCCTGGTTCCTCCTTCAAGCCATTTGTTTATTCTTCGGCATTAGAGCAGGGCTTAAATCCTCAAAGTATGATTGAATGTGGTCCTTTTACATATAAAAATCCGGCTACCGGCGAAACATGGACTCCGAGAGGAACAGGGGATTGCGAGCCGGGAGAAATGTCAACACTTGCCCACGGATTGGCTGCTTCGATCAATGCTGTTTCTGCGAGATTAATTACACAGGTAACGACACCTGAAAATGTCGTTTCTTTAGCGAGAAGTATGGGCATAGAATCGCCATTGCAGGCTGTGCCGGCATTGTCACTCGGTGCCGGAGGCGAAGTAACTCCCCTTGAAATGGCATCCGCTTTCGCAACCTTTCCTAACCAGGGGATTCATGTTGACCCCTATTATCTGAATAAAATCGAAGACCAGTTCGGCAATTTGATTACCGGAGAAAGGAAGTCCACACAGGCAAGCGATGTACTTCCCAAGAAAGTCGCAAACCAGATGGTATATATGATGTCAGGTGTGGTAAACGGCGGCACCGGCTATAAGGTAAGGGAATTTTTCAAAGGTGTTGCCGCCGCGGGGAAAACCGGTACTACGAATGATTTTGCCGATGCCTGGTTCATAGGATATACACCTCAGTTGGTATGCGGTATATGGGTGGGTTTTGATGACAGGAGGATTACTTTCACGGGAGGCTATGGCTATGCGGCTACGGCGGCGGCTCCGCTATTCGGAATACTGATGAATAAAATTTATAGCGACCCGAAACTGCCCTATAAGCAAAAGGAATTTACCTATGCCCTCGAACCGGAGTTCCAGGATTCTATTAACCGTATTTCAACTATTCCCGTTCCTCCAAATACACAGGTAACGGAAGCTCCAAAACCCGTGGAAAAGCCTGCTCCGAGCAAGGATGCTCCGAAAAAAGATGATAATGTAAAACATAAATTCCCCGCTTTGCCTAAAAAGCAGGAAACACAAGAGAGGAAGAAAGGGTTTTTAATGTAGAATTTATAATGTTCAATGTAAAATAAATCAATTAACCAAATCATATTTTCAACATTTTTTTATTACAACTATGGACCTAATTTTTACAAATGGGAAGAGGCTGAAGGTAGGGAGAGGAATCAAAACCCCCTTTGTCCCCCTTTGAAAAAGGGGTGAAACAATAAAAAGAAACGTCTCTAAATAAATTTAGAGACGTTGGACTGACGATACTATCACCAGTGCTGCTAATAATACAAAAATAAGAAAAATAATGTTTTTTCAATAATTTTTTTTTAAACACTTATGGATTTAATTTTTACTAATGGGAAGAAGCTGAAGGTAGGGACTTTTTATGGAATCGGAAAGAATTATGCGAAGCATGCTAAGGAGATGGGCGGCGAGATTCCCGAAGAGCCGATTATTTTTATTAAACCGGGGTCGTCGTATATACCCGATGGCGGGACAATACTTCTGCCGCATTTTTCGGAAAATGTACATCACGAGGTTGAGCTTGTCGTGGTTATTGGCAAGGAATGCCGTAATATAAAGAAGGAAGAGGCTATTGAGTATATAGCAGGCTATGCTGTTGGGCTTGACGTTACTTTGCGGGATATACAAAATAAAGCAAAGAAGGAGGGGAATCCATGGGCGATATCTAAAGGTTTTGCAACTTCGGCTCCTGTCTCAAAAGTCGCACCCGTAGAGGATTTTATGGGCTTTACTCCCGATTTTATGCTCGAACTTAAAATTAATGGAGAATTAAGACAGAAAGCATATACAATTGATTTACTGCATCCGGTTGATGAATTAATCGAGTACCTGTCGAATATTTTTGTGCTGGAGCCGGGAGACTGCATTTTTACGGGTACACCGGAGGGTGTCGGTCCGATTCATGCAGGTGATAAGTTATTCGCAGAGCTTTTGGGAATTGTTTCTTTGGAAGTAACCGCAGAAATGAAATAATAAATTAATATGAATATATATTTTTTTATTATTTTAGACTTTTAGAAAATGGCAGTTGTTGACGGGAATTATTTTTTGATGTAATATGTGTTGATTGATTGTTCGATTCCCTCATAATGATAGAGTATGTCATTCTGAACGGAACGAAGTGGAGTGAAGAATCCAGTTGTAGAAGAGAGAAGAAAGAAGAACAAGAATGGATTCTTCGTTTCACTCAGAATGACTGCATTAAATTGATAAAAATTAACTGAAAATAAACTTTAAAA
>JBEKWK010000009.1:0-18021 GCA_049513175.1 FCB group bacterium | reverse complement strand
TGGAACGTGTTGAAAATGGAATAAGTTTACATGTTCTATATTATCAATAAATGATTTTAAAGAATCATAATTGAAATATTCGTTTACTATAAATCGAAAAATTTTGCCATATAAATTTCCAGAATCAGAGTCAACCCATCTTGTTATTTTATAAATTCTTAAAATATTATAAAGCTCTTTGAATCTTAAATAAGAATTAATATAAGTTATTGAATCAATAGCTGTAAAATCAACTAGAGTATCCGATGGAACAGGCTTTTGGAAAAATATATATTCATCAAATCCAATTAACAATTCATTTTTAACATATCTTTTCCCAAAAGTTGGAGACCCATCACACGAATCTAACATGACAAGACCAGGATTATAATAACCATTTTCGAGGTCATTAGGTAATTCCATTCTTAAACAATTGTCCGAAACCTGCCACCTTCCTTGACAAAAGGCATGTCCCTGCGGTAGGATTAATGTGACAAATAACAAAGTGGTGAATAAAAGAATAATTTTTGTTTTCATGGTATTTTTTCTCCTTATGGAAAAATTTAAATTGTACATTCAAGATGTCAGACAATTCAAAGTGTAGGACATCTGCCAATGTACATGCTCAATCAACTTCTTTTGAAAGGTTTGATAATTAACCTGTTTTTATGTTTTAATTCCAATTTTTTGATATCTTCGATTACTTTTTTCATATTGAAATCAGCATCTTCAAGTATTTTTTCTCTATTCTTTCGAACCTCTTCGACAATAATATCTTTCCACATAATTATACCTCTAAAAGTTCTTTTTTCAAGATTCTTTTTGTGTATCATCTTTTATTATTATATTCCTATTCCAATATCAAATATAACAATAATCTCTATACAAAAAAAATATTAAACATGCAAATAAACGGTTGAAAAAAGCATTGAAAAAACTATTGAAAAAATAATTAAAAAAACTATTAAAAAACGGTTGAATAAAATGTTTAAATTTTGAGTTTTATATTTGTGGCGATTGTTCTTTGAAATAGGGGATTAATTAATTCCGAAGGAATGATATTATTGTAGAATTCATTACCATATACCTCGAAATCCCGAAGGGATGACATTATTTCACCCTTTCAGGGTTATGTGTTTCGTATGATTATGTAATCTATAATAATAGCACCCTTTCAGGGTTAAAATTATCATTTAGGTATTTATTGATGCAAATTTGCATTGACCTAATTCTTAATTATTAATTCATAATTCCTAATTATTTCATATAGTTACACTTAGGGAATATTAAAAAATTCAATATTTCAATGCAAATGATGCAAGGTTTGGAGCAAGTTCTTTGAAATAAATAAATTATTCATGCAGTGGCTTAATGCAGAGGCAATGCAAAGCAGTGAAAAGTTCATAAAGTTTATAAAGTAAATCTTAAATTTTTAATTGTTTAGATTCCCACCGAGCTAATTCTTAATTTTTAATTCTTAATTTTTAATTATTTGAACTACTTACACTTCAGGAATATTAAAAAATTGGGTTTTTGGAGGATTTGGAGGTAAACACATAATAAGTCCATTGAAATAAAATAATTGCAGAGACGCCTGGCAAGCGGTTTTTGGAGGGTTTTTGGTGGGTGCTGGAGCGAAAAAAGTTTTCAATTATCGGTTCTCAGTTTTCAGGAATATGTCCACCCCCTTAATCCCCCGCCAGCGGGGGACAATTTATTCAGGTATTTCTTCTATAAGCTTGTTCATTATAGAAATTAAAAATATGATACGGAATGATTTTATTAATTTTGTTATAAAGTTTTCAAGAATATTTGTTAAATGTTAAAAATGAATTTTAATTAGTTAAGAGTGATGAGTTAACAGTTTTCAATTTCAACTCCTAATTCCACACTCCTAACTCCTAACTGGTTTTAAAACTTTATGAACTTTACAAACTTTATAAACTGAAGATGAACAATGAAATAATATTAAAGTCCGGCTGGCTGCGAATAGATAGGGAAGAACTCGATAAGCTACGCAGGAAGATGAGAGAGATTTACGAGTCGGAAGGAGGCAATAAAAAATTCAATGCTCACCTTCCAAATTATGAAGAGCTGAGAGATATTATTCGTGAAAAACTCGATGAACTGGAAGGCGAAAAGAATATAAAAATAAAAATTCATGATTTGCCTGATTATGAAATAATTCCCGGCAACACTTTCTTCAGGAATTTATTTTATATTAACCGTGATGCCGATGAGCTTCAATTTCAGGAATACAATCTTGAAATCTGCTACCTTTTTGCATACCAACAAAGAAGAATTGAGCAGAGGCGGTCAGAAAAAAAACTGCTCGAGCAAGGTATAATCCCTCTTGCTAAAACTGATGGAATTAATATTATTATTTCCTCTACTGTAAATAATATGACAGAAGCAGAACGACTCAGGCAATTTTTATCGTCAAACTTTGATTTGAATATTATACAGGAAACCGTTGGCTCGCAGTCAGTCAGCCATGGAACTATTTCGGAGCTTTATGATAACCTTGATGATAATACATATATCTTTGCTTTGATAAGCCGTGACTACTTGCAAAATGAAACGTGCATCAGGAATCTGATTGACTTTACAAAAAATCATTTAGATACTTATGTGAAGCATACATTCCATATTTTATATAGCGACATATACCAGGGGGATTATAATATTTTTGATTCCTTAGGCAGGTCGGAATTATTGAAATATTGGAAACTGAGAATTGAAAAACTGGAAGAGAATCATAAATTACTAATTCGTGGAAAAAAGGACAGGGAGTTTTATTTCAAGCTTAGAAGCGAGTTTGATGAAATCAAAAAAATCATCGAAGAGCTGCACAGGGTAATAGATTTAATCAGGGATAACAAATACAAAATTTATTACGAATTGTTTTTCAACAGGATAACAAATTACAATGAACTGAAAGAACTTTTACCGGGAAGAAAATATATAACCCAGATTGATGATTCACTCGAAACAACATATAAGAGAATCAAGATTCCATCAACCAACAATCCTAAGAAACCTGAGTTTCCGCCAACACCTTTTTATACTCCCAAGTTTCCTGCGTCTCAAACTTATAAGATAGAGGTTCCGGGATTTAAAAATGTCTGGCTCAAAGATGAAAGCACAAACCCGACGGGAACGCACAAAGACAGAATGGCGTGGGAGGTTGTAATAAAATATAAATCTTTGATTGAAGGATTGAAATATAAATCGCAGGATTCATTACCTCAAATGTCAATTATTTCCTCTGGTAGTGCGGCAATTGCGATTCAACACTTATTTAATATTTTTAATATTCCGACTAAATTGAAAGTATTAGTAGATAATAAATTGAATAGTACAATCAAACAATCAATCAAAAGTATTGGCTGTGAATTATATGAAGCTGATTTAGCAGAGAGGCTTCTGACATCGGATGATATTAAAGAAATAACTGATAACAGAAATGGGATAGATATAACTTATCGTGAGGTTCTTGACCCGACTCACGACAATTATTATGACTGGATGAGCTATGAAATATTGAAAGAAAAGCCGGAGTATTGTTTTATTCCATTTGGTACAGGGGATTTATATATTAATGTTTTGAATATAGTAAAAATCGAGTATTTCAATTCTTTTGTTTCCAAGCATGACCCGCGATTTTTCAGTGATGTGAATCATTTGAAAAATTGTAGTTTCCTTGGTGCTTCGACAAGAAACCCGAGGACCAAACTCGATAAATTATATTCAAGCTTTTTGCCTTCTCTCGATTCTTTTAACAAATATATTCTGGAATTAAAGAATGAATATGCCTGCGTTGGAGAGAAGACAGATATATATTATGTTGATGAGTATTTTGCCGAAAAAGCTATAAAATTAGCAGATAATTTGAAATTAAAGTTTGAACCATCGGGTATGGCTGGGATGGCTCTTCTTCTCCAAATGCAAAAAGAAATACCTAAAGACAGTAGAATATTAATTGTGAATACAGGCAAAACAAAAACGATTAAAGAGTTGAAAGATAAGTAAAATTCTGAATTAAGAATTATGAATTATAAATTATTTTTGTTATATTTACATACCACAATTTTGCAGCATAATTTGGAGAAATAATATGCAATTACATCAGAAAGATGTTGTAGTTGATAAAGAAGGTAAATACCCTATAGACAGTGGGGGGAGACCTTATCAAAATAATGTTCCTAAGGAGAATATTTCTCCTTTAAAAGATATTCCCAAACTCTATAAATGGCAAATTAGGATAATTTCTATACTGCTGTTTTTATTTGCTGTTTTATTATTACTTGCTTTGGTTTCCTACACACCAAAAGATGAGGCAATATCTGATATTTCATTTAAAGAGTTTTTCGGCATTTTTACCGGTAATGAGGCAATCAGGGTGAAAGCTGATTTGGCTCAGAACTGGCTTGGATTAACAGGAGCTGTAATAGCAAAGTTTTTTTATAATTTAACAATCGGCTACTCAATTATATTTTTACCTATTCTCATTTTGCTTTGGTCGAAAAATCTGTTTCAAAAATATTCTATAACAGATACAACTATTCGTAAAACCATATTTTATCTTCTTCTTGCAACTTTATTTTCTGTGATAATGGCTTCTTTTCAAAATCTCTGGTATCCGAATATTCAATATCAATGGAGTGGGGCAATAGGTCAATTCATAGTTTCATTATTCTATAAATTTCTCGGAAAGTACGGTAGCTTATTTATCTTAATTGCATCTTCCGGATTATTTATTATTTTACTATCAAAACTGAAAGCAGGATTTATATTTTTTCCGATTGGCAATTCAATAAATAAAGGATTTATTAAATTAAAAGCAATTGTTCGTGCAAAAGATTCTGATACACCAAAAATCCCTAAAGCATCAAAAGTCAAAACAGAAATTACTTCTGATATTGCAATGAAAGATGACAATATTAATGTTCAGCATTCTTCAAATTCAGAACTCAGAACTCAAAATTCAGAATTATTAGAAGATGTCGAAGAACCTGTAAGGATTATTAGAAAGAATATCATATTGGATAAATCCAGACCTACATTTGAGAACAAAAGCAATATCATCTCACCTTTAGGTTCTCCTTTTATTGATATTAAAAAAGTAAAAACATTTGAAACTCATTCACCTGAAATTCAGGTGAATAAAATAAAACCCAATCAACCCTCAAATTCAGAATTCAGAATTCAGAATTCAGAATTAAATTCTCCGCCTGTTTCAAATACTTTTAAAGAAGACAAAATTAATAATACCAATTGGCATGCGGATGATAAATTTAGTGAACCAATAAATTCATCTGAGGTCATTTCTACACCAAGAGAAATTAAAACTAAAGTTGATTATAGAGAAGATTCCAAACAAATTGAAAAGATGGATGTTATTCCAGGTCAAACAAAAGATGATACTTCAGAACTTATTGAGCAGATTCATTCAAATGTTGAAATGCAGAAGAATTTTATTGAAACTGATACGGATTTAATCGGAGTAAATGTTCCCAAACCACTCATAATAGAAGTTAAAGAAACAAAACACGAAGAAAACTTTATCGAGCCAATTGAAGTATTAAGCACGTCAATTCATGATGAGGAAATAGATTATGTCATTCCACCCTCTACAATATTAGAGCCACCTGAAGAAGAGAATTATGTTGATGAAGATGAATTGAGGCTGAACGCTAAGCTTCTTCAGGAGAAGCTGGAAACATTCAAAATCTTTATCGAAAATCTTACTGTTACTCCCGGACCTGTCGTTACTCAGTATGAATTTGTTCCTGCCGCAGGAATCAAAATAAGTAAGATTGAAAGTTTCGCAGATGATATTGCTATGGCTCTGAAAGCGAAAGGCATAAGAATTATTGCTCCTGTTCCTGGAAGGGGAACAGTTGGTATTGAAATTCCGAATCATAAACCATCAACTGTAAGATTCAGCAGTGTTCTTAATTCTGCAAAGTTTAAATCGAACGATTATACACTTCCTCTTGCTTTTGGCAAAACTATATCAGGTGAAGTTTTTTGCACTGACCTTGCAAAGATGCCTCATTTATTAATAGCAGGAACTACAGGTTCAGGAAAAAGTGTTGGAATAAATACCGTAATTGCATCACTACTTTTTAAACTTCATCCGAGTAAATTGAAATTCGTAATTGTTGACCCTAAGAAAGTTGAGCTTCGCCAATATGGAATGTTAGAGAATCATTTTCTTGCAGCATCACCTGATTTGAATAATCTAATAATTACTAATCCAGAAGAGGCAGTTATCGTCCTAAAAGCTGTCTGTGCCGAGATGGACCAAAGATACGACATTTTAAAAGAAGCAGGGCAGAGAAATATTTATGATTACAATGAAAAAGTCAAGGAAGGAAAATATATACATGATAAAGAAATTGTTCACAGAGAGATGCCATATCTCGTTGTCATAATTGATGAGCTAGCTGACCTCATGCTAACTGCTTCCAAAGAAGTTGAGCCTCCGATAATTAGGATTGCCCAGCTTGGCAGAGCCGCAGGAATTCATCTTGTAGTAGCAACTCAACGTCCATCAGTTGACGTAATCACCGGCATTATAAAAGCGAATTTCCCTGCTCGTATAGCTTACTTAGTGGCATCGAAAATTGATTCGAGAACTATACTCGATGATTCGGGAGCTGAACAATTGCTTGGAAACGGTGATATGCTCTTATTGCCTAACGGTTCTCCAAAAGCAATTAGGATTCAAAATGCTTTCATTAGTACTGATGAAGTAGAGGAATTATGTACTTTCATCGCAAAGCAGAAGGGATATTCACAACCATACATGCTTCCGAGTTTAGTCGAAAAAAATACTGCTGATGGCATAGATAAAGAAGACAGAGACCCATTGTTTGAAGAAGCGGCGAGGCTTATCATCCGTCATCAGCAAGGCTCTGTGTCACTTATTCAAAGGAGATTGAAAGTCGGATATGCAAGGGCGGGCAGAATAGTAGATGAACTTGAAGCTTGTGGGGTTGTCGGTCCTTATGATGGGAGTAAGGCAAGAATAGTGCTTATGGAAAGTGAAGCGGATTTGGAATATTTACTTTAATCAGTTTACAGTTATCAGTAATCAGTTTTCGGTTTTTAAGAAAAAGTCATTCACAAGGAAATGAAACATCCAATTTTTTATAACTTTCAACTTTATACTCTATACTCCTTAACCCTCCAAAACCCGCCAATTCCAACTTGTCCGGTTGCTCTGCAAATGTTTTATTTCAAAGAACTTATCCTATGCTACCCGCCAAAACCGCCAAAAAAAATGATTTTTTTAAGTTTTTGTCTAATTAATTTTTTAATCATTCCTTAAGTTCATTAAATATTTTCACTTAATAGCCACGAGATTTTTAACTTAGCGTTACTTTGCTTTAAACTTTGCGTACTTTGCGGTTAAATCTTTTAAAACACTTAAACGCAAGGTAAACGAAGTACACGCTAAGTTCGCAAAGAAAACAAATACATCTCATTATTTCAAAGAACTATCAATTAATCAGAATCACGGATTAATCAGATTTACAGATTTCACAGATTAAATATATCCACAATTCAACATTTTACATTCTAAATTATACATTATCGTAACACCCTTTTAAATGGCATTTCCGCTAATATTGAGAAAGAACTGATGCAAATATAATAACCTAAAATGAAATAGTTTTTTCAACCGTTTTTTAATTATTTTTTCAATAATTTTTTCAATGGTTTTTTCAATGGTTTTTTCAATAATTTTTTCAATGGTTTTTTCAACCGTTTAAAAAAGTATTTAAAATCATGTTGTAAGTAATTAAATTATAAAACCTTAAGAATATCACGTAGTGAATATATAATGGGTGATGCACCTACCTTAATATAATCCCTGACGGGATAAGGATAGACCTTGAGGTTTGAGTATTATCATAATATAATTCCTACGGAATAAAGAATAATTTAGGTAATAATTAAAATTCCAACAGGTTAAAAAGTATGTAATGTCCAATTGGGAATTAAGAAGAATTGATTTAGTTTTATTTCATTTGTAATGAGCTTGTTTGAAAAAATTTCTAATTCTAAATTGTAATAATAATTTTAATCAAATAATATAAATTATTAATCGTTGATATAATTAATATTTCAACAATGAAATATTAATATGTTGTGTTTGCTATCTTTCGTTGAAAATTATTTTTTCAATATATATCAGACAATTATGAAAGCAATCATCATTTCGGTTTTAGCCTTACTAATACAAACAACTTCCATATTAGCCGATAGCCCTTGGGTACTGCAATACAAGGATACTACTACAAGTATATACAAAACTATTAATACCCTATTTTTTAAAAATGACTCAATCGGATGGGCTGTTTCACGAATACAAGATTCCTGTTTTATCTTGAAATATAATTTTAATAGTTCCAAATGGGAGAAAGTATATTCAACAAATGAATATATAGGGTCTGTGTTTTTTCTTGATAAAAATAAGGGTTGGGCAAGTGGTTCGGTTATCTTACATACAAATGATGGGGGTAAAAATTGGGATATAAGACACAATTTTGGAAGGTCAGATTTTTCTGGGGGTTTTTCCGGGGGTAATAGCTTGTTTTTTTTAGATTCATTAAATGGTTTTTTACCTGGATTAATAAATGAACATTATGGTGAATATTTTTATCTTTATTTATACAATACAATTGATGGCGGTTATACTTGGCATGAAAAATTGAATTTAAATCCCTATCCATATTGTACACTTTCAGATATAATTTTTTTAAATAAGAATATTGGTTATTTTCTTAAAGTTGGTGAGGGTATTTATAAAACTACTGATGGAGGATTAACATGGTCTGAATTATCTGACACTCAAGGTTTTAATTCTATGTCAATTCCTGACCAAAATAATATTTGGACACTGGTAGTTAATACATGGACATTCCATTATGATGGCAATGGAAATTTAATTAATAAAAATTTATTACCGCCCAACGTATATTGGAATAAAATTTTTTTTATTAATGATAAAATTGGATGGATAGCCGGGGATAGTGGAAGAATATTACATACTACCGATGCCGGAAAACATTGGTATAAACAAAGAACAAATACAACTGAAGGTTTTACAAGTATTTGGTTTATAGATTCTTTAAGAGGGTGGATAGGAACAGGTGAATCTTCTATTTTTTATACATCAAATGGAGGTGTTACTTTAGCCGCAAATTTTGATGCTGATACAACAAAAGGAATGAGTGATTTGACGGTACATTTTACAGATTACTCAATTGGGAATCCTAAAACATGGTTCTGGGAATTTGGTGATGAAGGTACATCAACGCTACAAAATCCGGTTCATGTTTATAAAAAAACAGGTTTATTTTCTGTTAAATTAACTGTATCAGACAGTAATAACACTGATATTTCTTTTCAGAAGGACTTAATTAAAGTTTTAAGTGTGAAAGCAAACTTTACCGCTGAACCCACGGAAGGTAAAGCACCACTCTTTGTTAAATTTATAGATAAATCCGTGGGTAAACCTACATTTAGATATTGGCCATTTGGATATGACTTAATTTATCGTTCGAAATCAAACGATACAATTGTAAAGGTTTTTGAAGATCCCTCCTTATATTATAATTATTGTGAATTAATAATTGGAGATTTTTCCAAAGGTGATTCCACAAATATTGATACATTAATCGTAGATAATTGTATAACAGTAACAGAGAAACTTGCTGCAAATTTTGATACACTTAAAACTGAAGGTATACTACCGCTTTCAGTTTATTTTACAGATAAATCAACGGGTGATATTGTTAATTGGTATTGGTCTTTTGGTGACGGAGATTCTTCAAACGAAGCGAGTCCCATACATATTTATAAGAATGCCGGGATTTATGATGTATCTTTAAAAGTTGAGCATAATTATTACGATTATTTGAATAAATTTCACGAATTTTCTGATACATATAAAAAACAAGCTCTTATAATTATTCCAATTGATAATGTTAATTATAATTATGATATACCACCCAATAGAATTTTTGTAAATATTATTCAAAACAATTTTTCTAATTCTGGAGTTATTCAATACTATTTAACAAAACCAAACAGATTGAGAATGTCGTTAATTAATTACCTTGGGCAAGAGATTGCTTTTTTTTATGATGAATATTGCAACGAAGGGAAAAATACTTATAATTTTGACTTTAAAAAGTATAACCTTTATCATGGAATATACTTTATAAAGTTTGAATGTGGAAATGATATTATTGTTAAAAAAATAAATATAATGCAATAGTTGTTAGAAGAAGAGGATTCCAACTTCCATTGGTATGACAACAGTAATAATTCATAATTCAGAACACAGAATTATTTATTCATATCTCAGTGCGTCAATAGGATCTAATTTAGCGGCTCGCCATGCGGGATAAGCACCGGATACAATACCAAGTAGTGTGCAAATACAAATGCTGAGAATTACCCAATCCCAGGGCATAAATAATTTGAGACCGATAAGACTTCCCAATGCGGCAGAAGCGACAATTCCCATGAGGATTCCGATTAAACCACCAATCTGGCATAAAGTAATTGTTTCGATGATGAATTGCAATAAAATCCAATACCGCTTTGCACCGACAGCTTTTCTTATTCCAATTTCACGTGTTCTTTCTTTTACTGAAACAAGCATAATATTCATAATCCCGACACCTGCTGCAAGCAGAGCAATACCTCCGCAGAAGAATCCGAAATATGATAAAAATCCAGTCAATCCTGCGAATTGTTCGGATATGGATTCGTTGGTTTCGAGTTCGAAATCGTTTTCCTGCCAGGGCTTCACATTTCTGATTGTGCGCAATGCCCCAATAGTTTCATCCATTGCATCGGAAATTGGCACTTCATTCAAAACTTTTATGGTTAGGGTTAATGATTCACTCCAAAATGAAACATAATATGTAAGAAATTGTGTGATGGGAATGACAATATAATTATCCTGGCTCTGACCTAAGATTGCTCCCTTAGGTTGTATAACTCCTATCACTTCAAATTGCTGATTTTTGATAGCTATTCTTTGACCGATAGGGGATATGTTCGGAAAAATCTTCACGACAATATCGTTACCGATTATAGCAACCTTCCTGTTCATGTTTACGTCTTCCTGTGTTAAAGGTCTTCCTTCTTTCAAACTAACATTATTGACAGTGAGTAAATTTTCATCGGAACCTACTATTACAACATCCGGGTCTGTCTCGAAATTTCCTGCACGTACTTTATATCCGGGAGATTTTCCAATGGAACAAACAAACTCTGCTAGTGTCAATTTATTTTTAAGTTCTTTGGCGATAGTATATGTTATTGGTTTTCGTTTCATGTATTTTCGCCATGAATTTCCCATTGATATTGCCGGCATTTTAAAAATGTAGAATGAATTTGCACCAAGAGATTCCATCGAGGAAGACACAGATTTATTTATTGAATTAACAAGAGAACCAGCACCGGTAATAGCAAATACACCGATTGAAATACTTAATAAAGTCAAAGAAGCTCTGAGCTTGTTTACCTTTATTGATTCTACTGCTAATAATATGCTTTCGCCAATATTCATTTTGTTAAGTAATCAGTTATCAGTTTTAAGTCATTAATTTCTTAAATTTTCATTATACATTCTACATTTTAAATTATACATTCAATAATCACTCTCTTCTTAATGCTTCTACAGGGTCGAGGTTTGCTGCCCTGATTGCGGGTATTAATCCAGCAACCATACCGACAAAAATAGATACTATTGAAGCAATTAATAAAAGCTGGTATGGCATTACCGGTGATAAAAATTCCAATGCTGGGACGAATTTCGGTAAAATAGTTGCAACAGCATAGACAAATGCAGAGCATCCTGCAAATGCAATTAAGGCTCCGATAAAACATAGCGATGCTGATTCTATTATGAACTGCATCCATATAGAACGTTTCTTTGCACCTATTGCTTTCCGTATTCCAATTTCTTTGGTACGTTCAGTTACAGAAACAAACATAATATTCATTATTCCAATCATGCCTACAATAAAAGACAGGATTGTCATACCAATACCCACACCCCAGACAGACAATCTTAATGTTGCAACTGTATCTTCGAATGCTTTTGTTTCATTTATGGAAAAGTCATCTTCCTGACCGGGTTTTATATTTCGGATTTGCTTCATTAGCCCTATAGATTCGGCTCTCACATTATCCAGCCTTTCAGGGCTTCCGGCTTTAACGGCAATTTCTACAGAACGTCCAAAAGTACCGAAAGTATTTTCAAAAGATTTTAACGGTATATAACATTGATTATCTATAAAATCCATCAACTGGGTGCCTTTTTTCTTGGTAACACCTACAACTAAAAATTTATGTCCTTCAATCTTTATTGACTGACCGATGGGGTCTCCATTATTTAAAAATGAATTATATACTTTATAACCCAAAACAATTACATCCACGCCTAAGTCATCCTCGGATTTCGAGAAATATCTACCTTCCATGATGGCACCTGCCTGGGTAAGAGAATGCTCGAATTTGGTTCCTGTTACCATCAATCCCTGATATGCTTCATTTTTATATTTAACCTGTGTGCCGTAATCATTTATACATGGAATTGCAATTTCTGCATCAGTAATTCGGGAACAAAAATCATTTGCTTGTTTCAACGTAATATTTTTTCTCTGCCTAACTTTCTTCCAATTGTGACCACCTGCCCAATCCCATTTGTCAATGTAAAGCATGTCAGTACCGATAATATTAAATGTATCTTCGAGTGCCTTATCTAATCCGGAGAGAACCCAACCCATAAGAATAACAAATGAAATACCTATAACAACTCCAAGAGAAGACAACAAAGCGCGCAGCTTGTTAGCCCTCATAGAATCAACGGCAATTTTAATCTCCTCTGTTATTTCGGTAATTTTCATCTATTTATTTTAGATTGTAGATTTTAGATTTTAAAAAAATATTGCTGCTAATTACTAACTGCTAACTGAAAACTTTTATATAATCTACAATTGTAAATCTAAAATCGTAAATTAATTATTATATTCTTCTTTTTCAATGAGACCGTCTTTGAGCCTGATTATTTTGTGTGCATATTTCGCAATGTATTCTTCGTGCGTAACAATAATTATAGTGTTACCCTTTTGCCATAGTTCATTAAACAAATTCATCATCTCAATACTTGTTTTTGTATCGAGGTTACCAGTAGGTTCGTCAGCAAGAATAATAGCAGGCTCAGTAACTAAAGCTCTTGCCATTGATACCCTTTGTCTTTGTCCACCGGATAATTCATTAGGTTTATGCGTAATTCGGTCACCCAAGCCCACGTCTTCAAGAGCTTTTTTCGCCTTCTCCCGACGCAATGACGATGAAACGCCACCGTATACTAAAGGCAGTTCAACATTTTTTAATGCATTTGCCCTTGCAAGAAGATTGAATGTTTGAAACACAAAACCAATTTCTTTATTCCTGATTTTTGCTAAATCATTATCAGTCATTTCATTCACATCCAAGCCTTTGAACAAGTATTTACCACTTGTCGGAGTATCGAGACATCCGAGTATATTCATCAGAGTAGATTTTCCTGAACCTGATGGTCCCATAATCGCAAGATAATCATTCTTGTTTATCTTTAAAGAAATATCCCTTAAAGCATGAACAAGTTCAACACCCATTTTATATACTTTTGTAATATGCTCAATATCAATTATTGTTGAATTATTTTCAGTATTATCCATTTTTTTAGTAATCAGTTGTTAGTTTTATTTATCAGTTTCTTGATATTCAGAACTCAGAATTATATTTTTTAATTATTTCTTTTTAAATTTACTTGTATCAACAACTACTTTGCTTCCGTCATTAATTAGTTTGCTCACAGCCATAAAACTGCCGCTTATAACTTCATCCTTATCTTTCAAGCCTTCAGTTATTTCTATAAATCCATTATCACTTATTCCGGTTTTAACATAGACCATTTTTGCATTGTTCCCTTTTTTTAGAAAAACAACTGATACTGGACGTTTTACTTTATGTTTTTTGTCATCATCTTCTTTTACTTTTAACTCGTCTTCTTTGACTTCCGGTTTATTATTAAAAGTTGAATCCCGCACTGTGACAGCCTGTATAGGTACTGCTAATACGTTATATTTAGTTTGAGTTGCTATATCAACATTGCAACTCATACCGGGACGAAGACGTTTATCATTATCTATTACCCTTACCTTTACTTTAAAGTTTGTAACCTGGTCTTGTGTACCAAGCTGGTTTACTATTGCTGAATGGCCGATTTCAACTACTATTCCCTTAAATACTATATCCGGGAATGCATCAATATCAATTTTAGTAGTATCACCCTTTTTCACCAAAACGATATCATTTTCATCAACTTCAACTTCTGCATTCATAACATTAAGGTCGGAAACAGTCATCATTTCGGTACCAGCCATCTGGGCAACCCCAACGACTTTTTCTCCCTTTTCAACACTAAGTTTGGTTATAACACCGGACAAAGGTGAATATATAACAGTTCTTGAAGCACTCATTTTTATCTGCCTGTAACTTGCCTCTGCTTGTGCCAATCTTGCCAAAGCTTCACTATGCCCTGATTCTGCCTGATTAAATGCAGATAAAGCCTGGTCAAATTCCTGCTGTGATGAAAATTTCTTTTTATAGAGGTCTGTTATTCTTTGAAGGTCGGCTTTAGTGCGTTGTACATCTATTTCCCTTGCTTCAATCTCTATTTTGGCAGCGTCAACAGCAGCTTTGAATTGGTCAACCTGGGTTTGTACGATATCAGGTTTTATTTTGACGAGCAAATCTCCTGCTTTTACGTAATCTCCTTCTTTAACCGAGAGGTAAATTATTTCCCCACTTGTTTCTGATGAAATTTTCACCTCGGTTTCAGGCTGTATTTTGCCAACAGCAGAAACTATTTGAGTTATCGTTCTGCGTTCAACTTTTGTAGTTTGAACGTCAATAGGTTTTTGTCCTTTGCCTGAAAAGAAAATTCCGATTATTGCAATCCCTATAACAATTAATGTTATTATAATTATTGTTTTCTTCTTTGATTTTTTCTTAGCCATATTTTATCCAAATTAGTTCTCAGTTATCAGTTTTCAGTAATCAGTTATAAATTCTATTAATAAATATATTTTAATATGAATATTTTAAATTATAAATTTTACATTATACATTATATTAAACAGATTCAATTTGCATATTATTTCTTTCTAAAATTTCAGATTTATAAAAGACGGCAGTTTTAGCGAACATGTCGTGGAAAGCCTGTCTCTTCCTTCCAAGTACAAAGAAAAATCCTACGAAAATTGCTAATGAAACAATACTGCTTAATATATCAATTGGTTTTATCACTGTCAAAAATGCGAGCAAAGCCAAAATTGTCTCCATATGTTTATAGATGAACCTAAGGAATAGGGTAAATGTTGAAGCATAAGTTCTGTCCTGATTTGCAATCTGAATACCGAGAATTAATTTACCCGGAGTTGCGGCAAGAACGACTTCCAGAGAATAGTACATGAATGTAATTATGAACGATATAGGCATAATTGCTAATTGAAATTCCTTCATTAATTCGGGATTAGTCAGCATCTGCATTAAAGAATCCTTAAATTCATTAAAGATACCCGTAGCAAAGATTGCAATTGCAACTAATAGGGTAGAAATAAACCAGTCTATTAATGCAGCACCCAGTCTTCTTCCGAAACCGACACGCATTTCCATTTCGTCATTACATTGCATAACCAATGAAGACTGAAGGCTTTGTTTCTCTTGTTCGGAAAGTTTCTCAAAACAACTTCTACAGATTGTTGGTGTTGCAAAGTAATATTGTGATGGGTACTCATTTCCGCATTTTTCACATTTCATTTTATTTACCTTTAAATTATTATATAAGCTTAAAGTTTTCCAATAGTATATAATACTTCTTTCTGAGCCTGAAAATATGTATAAATAGCATTAATTCTGTTTATTTTTGAAGTTATTAATTGGTTATTTGCATTCTGATAATCAGTAATCCCAGCAGTTCCGACTTTAAATTTTTCGCTGAAACTTTCATAATTTAACTCTGCGTAGCTTTGAGTTTTCTTTGTAAGGTCTAACTGCTTTTCAGCAGATTCTAGGTTTAGCAAAGCAGTCTGGACAGAAGTTTTAATCGTCTGTTCCAATTGAGCACTTTCTATCTCTCTTTGTTTAAGCTGAACTTTTGATGATTGAATTCTGAAATTTGTATTAAAGTTATCAAAAATAGGTATCGAGAGTGATAGTCCAATGAATGTTCTTGCATTTGCACTAAAATCAGTAAACTGATAATTTGACCATGTATATCCACCTGATGCAGATAAAGAGGGATAATATCCACTCTCCGAATAAGTAACATTTGCTTCGGCGGCAGAAATATTTGATTTTGAAGCGGCATAATCCTGTCGGTTCAGAAATGCAGTATTAACGGCATTGCTTTGACCACCAATATTTAGTCGGAATTTGGTAATTTCATCATCTTCAATTTTAGCCGGTAAACTTGATTCGGAAAATTCTGCCTGAATATCGGTACTTAGTCCCATTGTATTAAGCAGGACAGTCTTAGCAACATTAACATCGTTTTCGGATATTACTAATTCATATTCCCTGTTACCTAAATCCGCTTCCTGTGCATATAAATTAGTTATTGATATAGTACCTGCATCATATTGTGCCTGAATTCTGTCGAGCAGTTGTTTTCCAAGCTCGATATTTTCCTGCCTGATTTTTACTATTTCAGATTTTTTAATTATATCAATATATTGTCTCAGGACACTTAACTTAACATTGATTTGAGTTTGCTGAATAGTCAGTTCCTGAGCTTCGTAAGATTCCTGTGCTCTTTTATAATTTGCACTTTTATTAAAACCGTTGAATATCGTGTAGCTTGCATAGGCATTCATATTATACGAATTTGGGTTGGTGGCAGGAATGGGAATATTTATACCTCCTACGTTAATTACCGAAGCACCCTGGGCATTCAGTTGACGGTTATATCCCAAATTATATGCTAATGTAGGTAGGAACTGCCCAAATGCATTTGTAATATCGGCGGAATTAACATTTAATTGGGAGTAAGCAAGCTGAATGTCATAGTTATTCTTTAAAGCTATGTCAATACATTCATTGAGTGTAAATATCCTTGGCTCATTTTTTATTTGTGCATAGGAATATGCAAAAGCTAATATAAATATTATAATTAATAATTTCTTCATCTATTACCTTATAACTAAAAAATTTAAATTACATTGTTTTGATTTATAGTACAAAAAGATAGCTTAAGCTTGAAAAATATAATTAATTAGTTAATTAAAAATGTTTTCCAATTTTGATATTTACGTTGAGAATAGAATTATGTTACATTTTTGTCAAAACTATCTTTTCAATCAAGTTTTATTCATTTAACAAGAACAATTATTATCCAAAACATTTTCTGAAACAATATTATTTTACAAAAATAGAAAAAATGAATGACTAATTTAGGTTATGATTAAGGTAGCTTATATTTTATTATTAAGAAAATTTATATAAAATGGAAATAGTATATCAATCGTAATATAAAGTTTAACAATAGTAACTTGGCTTATATTTAATCTTAAATTAATAGTTTTGGAAAGAACAAGAAAGATGCTTAAATTTGTAAGATTTATTTGACAGGATTTATACTATGATTAGAATATTTATTCAGGGTATAAAGGACGGAGAACATGATATTGAGTTTTCCGTACCGGTTGAAGAAGTCCCGGAAATGTTCCCTGAGTTCTGTGGACAAATACGTATAAAAGGGAAGTTAAGAAAATCTAATAAGAGATACACATTAGTCGGAATTGTAGAATGCACGGCAAATTTAATTTGTGATATTTCTTTAAAAGAGTTTACTGAAAACATAACCGGTGATTTTGAAATTGCTTTTTTAGCTGATACGAATTTGCTGAAAAATATGAAGGCAAGTAATTCCGATGATATTTCAGTCAAGGAAAAGAA
>JBEKWK010000008.1:0-21554 GCA_049513175.1 FCB group bacterium | reverse complement strand
GCCGGGTTTGAATTTGTAGGTTTGCCTGCCTTCTTTGTCGAGCATAATTGATGCTTTGAATGCACACACCCCCTGACCCCCTCTTGATAGAGGGGGAACTTCTTCTTTATAGTCAAAGTTCCAGGAATAGAATTCGATACCGGCATCGCTCTCGCCAACTGCTGTAAATTCTATTTCCCTTAGTCCTTTTGCATCATTACCCAAATCTTTTAAATTTATACTTAGTCTTGGTTTTTTTGCAATTTCTATTATTTCATCTACCCTGATTAATTTAATAATAACATTATCTTCATTTTTCAGGCTTGCAACTTCCTGTACTGAACCTCTTGAAAAACTAAATGCAATAAAATATCCAATAGGTTTGCCATCTGCTATATTCTTTTTAAATAAATTCCTATCATAAGACTTGGCATCCGTAACAAATTGACGGATAGGTACACTGCCAATGGATTCGCTTTGCTTGACCTGTATTGGAGTACCATCGGTCATCTTTCCGTCAATTCCTTTATCTCCACCCTTTTTAATGTTTGCCCTTCCACCGAACCGTTCAACAATCCAGATTTCAAATTCTTTAGGATTCTGATGGAATAGTTTATCATAATCGTATTTATGCAATTGAACGGAAAAAGGAGAGGAAAATAAATTTTGCTGATTATTCAAACGCATTTCTGAAACCTTGACAGCCTGCACCGATTGGTCTATTCCAATCCAATTCCGGTTTAATTTATCTGCAACGACAATAGTAGTGCCGCCACCGACGAATGGGTCGAAAACTATATCGCCTTCATTTGAAGATGCAAGGATTATTCTTTCTAATAATTTTTCAGGTTTTTGTGTGGGATAGCCGATTCGTTCTGATGAAACAGCTTGAACATTTGTAATGTCAGTCCAAATATTCCCCATCAATGTCCCTTTTTGTTCATTCAAATATCGTTTCATGGATGGTCTTTTTGTTAAATCATAAGAACCATCTGATTTTTTTGGATAATGGATTTTTCCTTCATCATGGAGTTTTTGCATTGTATCTTTTTGATAACGCCATCCTTTTGCTGGATATTTAAATCCTAACCATTCATACATCATATGTGGTCTCGGATTTGGACTCGACATGTCATTTAACCGATATAATCCTTTACCATCTCCATCATCATATTTATAAAAATTATTTTTATATTCTTCTGAATGTTTTGTGTAGATTGGATTATATATAAATTTATCAGATTTAGCGTAATACCAAATAGTATCTGTCAATACTGCTAACTTTTTTCTTGCATCACCATGAGCATTAACTCTTTGCCAAATAATTTCTCCGAATAAATTATTCTCACCAAAAATTTTATCTAAAATATATACACGAATATATGAATTAGCATGCCAGTCACAATGCAGGTAAATAGAGCCTGTGGGCTTCAACAGGCGGTGCATTTCGGATACACGTATTTTCAACCAATCAATATAATGTTCAATACCGCCTGACCAGCGGTCTTCAAATGAACGGACTTCGCCCTTATCGCCCCAGATTACTTCGTAATTACGGTTGGAGAAGAAAGGAGGGTCGAGATAGATTAGGTCTATTGTTTCGGATTCCATTTTCCGCATGATTTCGAGATTATCGCCAAGAATGAGTTGATTCATAAGTTATATAGGAATTGTTCATAAGAAAATTAAAACTTACAAAAAAATAATTTAAAATCAAATAGTTGGAAATTATAGATTCTTCGCTCCACTCAGAATGACGGTTTTAGAAGAAAGAAGAAGGAAGAAAGAAATTAGAATCTGGATTCTTCGCTACGCTCAGAATGACTTTTTCCTACTAACAACTATCAACTGATTTAAAAAACTCCTAATTCCACATTCCTAACTCCTAACTGAAAAAAAATTTTTAATTCTTAATTTTTAATTCTTAATTTTTTTTAACTGCTAACTGCTAACTGCTAACTCTTAACTAACTGTCGCTTTTATTTATAAGGAATTTATCGTACATTAGTAAAAAATTTTAAAAAAAAATAAAATTTATTGTAACTTTTATATATAATGATGTGTCTTTACTCTAAGTAAGGTTATTAACAATCAAACCTGTTATGTTTAATAAGAATATAAATAATGATAAAGCGGATGATTCAAAGGAAACGCTGGATGCGTTACGGCAAGGAAGTGCCGAGGCTTTTCACCTGCTTTATGATAAATACCACAGAAAGATTTACAGGTTTTGTTTGAGAATGCTTGGAGACGCGGATAATGCGAAAGATGCTTATCAGGAGACATTTATAAGAGTTTACGAGCACAGGAAGGAATTCAGGGGTAACAATTTTTCGGCATGGCTGTTTACAATTGCCCGGCATACATGCCTGAATTACCTGCGTTCCCGTAAAGACTTTGACACATTAGATGAAGTTGCACATTATTCTGTCAAAGAAACCGAATCGGATGTAGCTATGACGGATTATATTCAAAGAGCCTTAGCTATATTGCCTGTAGCACTCAGGGAAGCATTATTGCTTCGCGAATATGAAGAATTGTCCTACCAGGAAATTGCAGAAGTTTTATCAATTGATTTATCTTTAGCAAAAATCCGCGTCTTCCGGGCAAGAGAAATTTTACGGAAATTATTAGCACCATTGAAACAGGAGTTATATGAGTCTTGATGATAAAATATCGAAGTATCTGGATGGAGAACTCTCCGAAGAAGAAGATTTCTTTCTTCGCCACGAAGTATCCAAAAATCCCACAGCACGCGAGAAATTCGATGCTTCCGTAGGTCTTCATCTTGCATTCAGGGAGGATGCCGAATCGGTATTTCCACCCGAAGATTTAGTTCAGTCAACCGAAGATATTGTACTGATGAAAATATTGGCACAGGCACCGGATAATATAGAAAGAAGTTATACATGGCGACGGTCAGCCGTGCTTGTATCTTTTATTTTCCTTTTCTTATTAGGTTCGTTATTTAAGATAAGTGACATTAATTTTAAAAATCCATTGATTTTAAGAATTCCGTTAGCTCAGATTGAACAGGAAAATCAAAATACTAAGAACCGGGATTTGAGTTATTCTGATTTGAATATTAATACAAGAATACATATTACAAATAATAATTCAGATGCGGTAATGGCATCTAATGTCCGTTCTGACCGTGAAACTGTTAATACGGAATTTAATGAAGAAAATGCAAACATAACTGAAGAAGCAAAAAACCTGCTGCTCGGCTATTTACCCCTGTACCTGCTCCCGGAACAGGAAACACGAATCACCAGGGTTCTATACTTGAAAAAAAATCGAATGACTTAGCAAATAAAGAATCTGAAAAAAAACAGTTTGTAAAGCCTGATTTGGGTCCTTTATCCGAAAAAGTTAATCCTGCTTTATTTACACCTATAAACGGGGTTGATATGTTTTCGAGCAAAGACGAAATTCATGTGTCTTCTTTCTTCGGGACCGATTTTGTCCGCAGCGGTATTGCTACCGATAGTAAAGTACCGGTTTCGCATTTTTCACAGAGTATTGCTTATGCTGTTAATACTAAGGAGAGACTTGGTGTGGAGGTTGGATATACGGAATATGGCTATAATGAAAATGTTATTTTCAAAAAGCCTGTGGGCTTAAATTCAGAGCATGTATTGGTTGTTAATATAGTAAATAATCCGGGCAGCGGACCAAATGATATGATTGATTATCCTGCATCAATTTCAAGAAAAATGGAAATGTTTTGGGGCTCGGCATTTTATGAAAGGTCTTTAATCGAAATTAAATCTTTTTCCATTGACGGAAGGCTCGGAGTAGGTGCTTCAAGCGACGGTCCTTTGGGTTATGGCAGATTATATGCAACTTATGAATTGTTTTCGGGATTTTCACTTTCAATGGGAACCGAAGGAAGAGTATTTGTTGCACAGATGCCTATATCAGCTTTATCAGGAAATAGTGTTAAAGGCACCGGTTCTTTGATTTACGGTATTCAAATTAAATTTTAATGTTGGGTTTTATTACTATTTTGTTTACAGAATATTGAATAAGCAGAGTTGCTTTAAAAATATATTACGGTAATTTAAAATCAAATCATTATGTAGTTAATTGGGGAATATGACGGCGTTAATTAAATATTAACAATTACAAAAAAACTTATTATATTTGAAGTTTCGACACTTTCAGATTTTGATTTTATATTAAATGTTATTGAAATATATTTTTTAAAATTCTAATTGGAGGATTTATATGAAAAGTTTACGTTTATACTCGTTCTTTATTGTTTTTCTGCTTATGTTTTCTTATTACATTTGCATATCATCTGCATATTCTAAAGAACTACCCGATTCCAAAAGTCAATACGGGTATATGTTTCAAAGAGGCATTGACCAGATCAAACCTCTCACTTTATTAAATAAGAATCAGATTAAAAATGTTAATTCACTTCAGAGTGCTGACACTATACCATTTAAAGTAATAGATTCGCTGGCGAATGCATATTCTTATTATTCAAATCAACTACAGCCTTTTGGTTATCATATTCCAAGCAACACACTTTATACTATTAAACGTGGTTATGTAGATACACAAGTCAACACTTCTTATGGCGGAACAAACACTAAAGATAATATATTTATACTTCAATCAACGGATTGGGGAATCACATGGTCTGCACCTACATTGGTGTTTGATGCTAAAGCGAATGCTCCAACACCCTTAGCGTGGGGTACTGCTCGGTATCCGAGTGTTTATGCTTTCGAATGGGATGGATTATTAACTTATGTATTTACTGCTCCCACTAATAACAGCAGTGGTTGGTGGGGTTATATTAACGGTATTTATAACGTTAATACACCTAGTACCCCGACCCACCAAAGAGATATAACTATAAATGGAACCCCATATTTTTGGTTTGGTACAGGCAGTAAAATTCTCGGAGGAGTGTTCAAATCGGATAATCCATATGGTCTTGTAGTAGGTAATATTCTTCCTAAGAATATAACATCAGATAGAAAAAATAATAATAATTTAGCCTACAGAAAATCAAACGACAATTTTGATGATTGGCCCACTGTTATCCCTCCACAATGGACATCAGATAAATTCAATACTAATACAGTTTCTACAAATGATTCAGCTACTTCTTGCAGTATTGTCAACTTTAAATATGGGAAAAATAATTCAATGTATTTTATGGCTGAGGGTGATTTTGTTGCAGGTGCGGGTACGCACTCTTATGCAAGACCTGCATATTCGGTATCCAATGACAGCGGTATAACTTGGTCGGAATTTAATATAGCACCTGCAAGTTTAATAGATAGCATTATTAACACAAATGTACCTAATAATAGTTGGGATAGTACTTATGTTAGTAATTATGACGCTATGGTGTGGGATAACGGAGATGTAAGTTTTGCAACAAGTTTGGATGTAATAGTTAATGGTGTAGTATGGAACAATTTATTTGAAATATATTTTGAGAATGGTACTTGGGGTGCCAGAAAAATTGCAACCCATTCAGGTTACACGCTATATTTCTATAGCGCAGGTGTACAAGCCAGTTCTCAAGTAGGTATTGAACTACAAATGTCAAAAACAGTTGATGGAAAAGGAGTAATTTGTAAATGGGTTGATTTAATAACCCCTCAAAATACAGCATTAAAAAGTTCTAATGATGTGTTTGTATGTGCCAGAACAAAAGGTATGAATAACTGGGGTAATGTTGTTAATGTTACAAATAGCGATAATGTAGATAGAATTACTTGGCTCCCTGATTATATTCCAAGTGATTTCAAAAATATACCAATATTAGAGATTGAAACAGTTCCAGATCCAAGTATAACAGATCCTACTTCAATATATAATAGACAAATCGAACTCGAATCTTATCCTCAATATGTTATGATGGGTCATTTCGATGCGAGTGTTTCTCTTGGTGTTGATGATAATACCACAACTGTGCCTCTGCAGTTAAACAGTGTAAGCCCTAACCCGGCTGATAATTCTGCAGCCATCAGCTTTGATTCTCCCGTAAACGGGAATGTAAGAATTGACTTGTTCAATGCTATGGGACAAATTGTAAAGAATATTTATAATGATAATATCTCTGTCGGACCACATTCAATTACTGCCAATGTCGTTGATTTGCCGTCGGGGGCTTATTATTGCACTATTACAGCCAACGGGCAGAAAATTACAAAATTAATTACTGTTATACATTAATAAATAAAAAATATGAATAAAGGAGTGCATTTATGCGAAAATTGTTGATACTCATTATTTTTAGTATTCTGATGTTTCCCCTTGCCTCTAAAGCCGGTATTTACGGTACTCTGAAAGGTAAAGTCGTTGACAACGAAGGCAAGCCCGTCATAGGAGCCACCGTAAAAATCATTGGTACTTCGCGTGGAACATATGTAAAGGATAAAGACGGTAAATTTACCATTACAAACGTCCATCCCGGTGATTACGATGTTTCCGTTACAGCGGTAGGTCTTGCCAAATACCAGGTTAGTGTCAGAATAAATGCTGATGAAACTACTGAAATTTCTGTTACATTAACAGACTTAAGCATCAAGACACAGACAATAATTGTAACCGCTGAAAAAATGGTTAATAACACTACTATTGGTACCGATAGGAAAGTCAATTCAGAGCAGATTCAAACTGTAGCACGTGAAGGTCTCCAGGGAGTTGTTTCTTTGACACCGGGTGTTTATTCGGACGGAACCGGTTTTTATATTAGAGGAAGCCGTCCCGAAGAGACCCAGGTGAGAGTTGACGGTATGGAAGTCGGGAATCAATTTACAGGCGGTTACGGAGTCGGAGGAATACTTGATTTTCCTATGGCAAGTAATTATGCTACAGACCAGGTAGATGTGAAGACCGGAGGATTTTCTGCCGAATATGGCGGCACCATAGGAGGTATTGTAAATTCTGTTTTGAAAACAGGAAGAACCGACAGGTTCGAAGGTTTCCTTAGATACAGAACCGATGTAGATGCTCTATGGGGCTCTCAGAAAAACGGTTTACAGGTTACTCAGGAACAAGACAGGATGGGATATACTTTAAGCGGACCGGGAGCCAAGTACCAGGGTCCCCAGCAAAACAGAATTGAATATGGCTTTGGCGGTCCTTTACCGGTATTAAACCAGTCCACTTTTTATTTGACCGGTGTTTATATGCATGAGAATTACAGAAATAATGGTTATCAGATTTATGACCCGGTTGATTTGAATCATCTCAATCTTCCTCAAAATAATTTAGGTAATTTACCTGATAATGAGGAATACTTGAAAAATATTACCGGTAGAGTTGTATTAGGGATTTCTAATGATATAAAATTGACTTTAGGCGGTTCTTTCGGAATGACAAATATTGAAGCAGCTAATTCAGGTTGGCTCTATGCACGTGATTACGGCGTGATTAATGGTATTTCTAACAATATTACTGAAGGAGTTGCAAAAAATACGGTAGCAAATTCATTAATACTTAATTTCTTTGCAAAAATTAACCACCAACTTAATAATAGAAGTTATTATGAATTTACCGTTTCTAATACCTTAAACAATGATCAGGAGTCGAGAAGAAAAACCTTCGGAACCCCGGGATTCTTTACAGGTTATGATATATGGTATCCTCAGGATAATTATAAAGTAGTAGGTTCTAGTCTTGTTGCAGGTTCTGATAAAATAATAGACCAGTATTCACCAGTTCAATTCCTACCGAGTACAAAAGATGGATATATTAAGTCGTTTTCGGAAAGAGGTATAAATCCACTTACAGGTTACATTGAAGGTGCTTCGGATGCTACAGGTTCGGATAATCCGTATGGCTTACCTAATTTTTATCCAAATCATGGAAATGGTAGTGGTTTTTCATTCAGAGAAAGCAAGTATTGGGAATTTACAGGCGATTATAATCTGGCAATTGAAGGCGAATTTACACATATGTTTAAAGCAGGATTTCTGTTTAGATTGTTCCAGCTAAGGCTCCATAATAATCAACTACCCTGGGATTCCAATCCTTTCTATGATGTTTATACAGACCAATGGGGCGGTAATATTTATGCAAAGGATTTACCTTCAACCTACGATAAAACCAGCGTGCCTTATAAACCTTATGAAGGGGCATTTTATGTCCAGGACCAGATTTCTTATAAGGGTATTATCATTAGTCCCGGGTTACGTTTAGATTTCTATAATCCTAATTCGAATTACAGAACTAATCCAAACGAATTCGTATCTATTGCTTCCGATACCGGTTTTACTGCCGCATCGCTGAAAGCCCAGGTTAGTCCAAGGTTAAATGTAACATATCCCATAACTGAAAGGTCTAATGTTACTATCGGCTACAGCATTAACTTTGAGAGACCTACATTAGAATATATGTATGACGGTTTTAATAAATACATGTTGCGTGGCAATGATATAATTGGTAATCCAAATATGCCGGCACAACGTACTAATGCCTTTGAGACAGTTTACAATAACCAGATTTCCGATAATTTTGCCTTGGATGTTACAGCTTATTATAAAGATATATATAATCAATTGGGTATACAATATGTGCCTTCAGTTCCCATACCTTATTATCAATATACTGTGGCTGAGTTTGGTAGCGTCAAAGGTCTTGAAATAGATTTTCGCAAAACACCTACATTAAATGACCATATCGGTTTTGATGTAAATTATACAATTTCTTCTGCAAATGGTTCTTCTTCTTCGGCAAGCGGTAATTACGGGCTGGCTCTTGACCCGTACACAGATAAGCCTGCATATGCCCTTAATGAATTTCCCGTAAATTGGGACAGAACTCATGTTATAAACAGCAATATTTATTTTGTTTGGGGTAACCAACAAGGTCCCTCTATTGGGGGAATACAGCCTTTAGAAAATTGCCAAGCCAGTTTTGCTACCGTATTCAGAACAGGAACACCATATACAGTAGTGGATTTGAAAAACCATCCTGTAGGAGAAATTAATTCAGCACGTGAGCCTGCATGGTGGAGAACTGACTTCAGGCTTGTAAAATCTTTCAGGCTCAAAGATTGGTTTGGTGAATCTATGGGCAATTCTTTCCTCGATTTATCCGTTGACATCGTAAATTTATTTAACAACCGACAAGTCATAGGTGTTAATTCGATCACCGGAGACCCGAATGATAACGGAACAAGTTTTTTAGTAGTTGAAGGTAATTTCAGCAGTACTCCCTACTACAAAGATGCTAATTACGGTCTACCAGAGACTTTTGCTTCTTCGCAATATGATAATTTTGGGAACAGGCTTTATAATGTCAATGCCGATTTTGACCATAATGGAATTGTTACTCAGCATGAAAAATACCTTGCCTACCAAAAATATCTTCAGGTGGCACTCAGCGGACAGTATAACAACCAGTTGCCCATACAAGTATGGTTTAGCGTAATGGTAAGGTTTTAATTAAGGTTTAATTAAAGTTTTAATAATTAATTAAATATTTGAAATTGTGTATTTGAGGTCATAAAATGAATAAATTAAATAAAAAAATAATATTCCTGCTCATAACCTTGTTCATTTTGGGGATGAGCATCCAAAATGTTGAAGCCAGGACAAAACCTTCCAAAAATGCGAAAGCCCAGGTTTTAAGAACTCCCACCAGTGTATTCGACTTACAGCAAAATACCGTAAGTAACATACAATTTTATACTACAAATTATGGTATTTTCGGTAACGATATAGCCAATAACGTCGGAGGCACTGTTTGGCCCCGTGGTTCCTTGAATCAATATATTTTCGGAGGAGGCATTTGGTTCGCCGCGGAGAAATATATAAAACCCGGTGATACAACTCTGCATAAATTAGTTGAGGTATCATATGACCCTAATAGCGGTCAATCATGGATGGTACCCGGTAGAATAGAAGAACAGGACTTATTAAACAATAGCGGACTTAATAAATACAGAACATATTTTTCTACCGATTTCAGAACCAGCGACGGTGCCGCTCTAAAGTCAGCCGATGGTCCTAATTGGCCCATCTGGGATTCCGGAACCGAAACTGATACTCTGAAAAATGAAAGATACTTTGGTTATTATATCCAGGATGAGACTCAAAGGGTAACAAGTGCATATCCCAAAGGACCTGCTTTTATCTCTGGTGAAGATATTTTTTCCACATATAAAGATACCGATTTAAATTATTTTACAGGAGGTGTAGGTTACAGAAGTAATTTAGGATATCCCCTTCGTTTGCAATTTGAACAAATGATTTATTCCTGGGGATACGGAGATTATAAGGATTTCATTTTTATGAAATATGTTATAATAAATAAATCCACTGATACCTTACACAATTGCTGGGCAGCAACCGTAATGGATGCTGATATCGGCAGAAAGCCAAGCGTTAACCAGTCAAATGACAGGGTAAAATATTATAATTGGGATACTACTTTAAATTTATGTGTCCAGTGGACGGATGCTCTGACGGCTTCTTCCGGTGAAAAGGGAGATGGCTTTGGCTTCCTGGGATTTAATTTCTTAGAAAGTCCTGCTGTTGATGCCAACGGTTATTTACGCCGTGATAAAAAATCCTATAGTGTCAACGAGCAATTAGGTTTAAAAACTTTTAAAAATTGGAATATTGAGGACGACCTCACCGCAGATGATGCAAGATATAATGCCCTTTCTTCTTTAGTAAGAGACGGCGATAACGGCCCGGGAGACAAACGGTTTTTGATGTCAACAGGACCATTTAATTTCTTGCCTAATGATACTGTCAGGGTGGTTGTGGGACTTATAATGGCAAATCCTTCTAAAAATGTTGATGCGGACGGTACTGATTCGGCGGATTGTGCAGAGCTTGTACGCAAGGTTAAGTTTGCCCAGTCTGTTTATGATAACAACTTTAGGGCTCCCATCCCTCCGGATAAGGCAATATTAGGCAGGTGGATTCCGCTCGATGCGGGTATAAAATTAACCTGGGACAGTACATCCGAAATATCAAAAGATGATTATGAAAAAGGCTTGGATTTCCTTGGATATAGATTATATCGCGCCCGAAGAAGTAATCTCGATACTTTTAATATTGATGAGATTAGTGCAAGCAATGCCTATCCTTCAGGAAAGGGACCTTTAGGATGGAAACAAATTGCACCTCCCACTCAATTGGTAGCATTATGGGAAGTTCCCACTCCTTGTTATAAATCTTATAACAGGGCAGGTACCAATCCAAATAATTTATCAATGCCTTTAATTGATTCGATGGCGGTTATTGGTCCTGTCATAAACCCTGTTACAAATGCAATTGATACTTTTTCTATTAAAGTAATGAGAATCGGCAGGGGTTTTATAATGGCTGGTCCTTATACATGGGTGAAAAATTTTCCTGCCCAGACTTATACAAATAATATGTTGGTGCCATTTATAATGGGGGTTGATACTGCTACATTAGCAAAACCCTGGGGAACCTTTTATTCTAAAATGAGTAATCCCGGTAGTCCGGGTAATCCGGGTGATTTCCCTCTTTATGTTGACCCTACAAAACCCAATGCTCACCATCATTTTCTTTTAGATAGTGTTTCCGTAGGCATTTTACAGATTAGCCAATCCATGTTGAGTTATAATCCATTATTTTGGCAAAAACAGACAGTAAGCATATTACCGAAAGATACCTCAAAGTTGGCTAACAGAGTCGGGGATACTATTTATTTTAAGAGTACATATAGACTTATTAGTGTAAATGGCGTTAATACATTAGCCCTTGACCGCATGGTTCCTACCGATTATAAAACTATAATGAAAGATTCCGTCCAGGTGAGAGGCTTGTTGGATTCGGTTTACAGCTATATTCAACGTGGAATAGCAAAAGCAAAATTCCCCGATTTCGAGCAATCCGAAAAATCAAGATTCGGTGTTATAGTTCCATACATGGACAGCATCACTAATCACAGGACATATACAGATATCGGTGATGATAATAAAGATGCATCTATAAGTTACGACTTAGACGCGACAAAAACCGAAAAACTAATTAACAATGTTGATTATTATTATAAACTGCTTGCTTATGACGAAGGCGACTACAATCAACCTACTCCTCAGAAATTAAATTCAGGGTTTATAGGTCTGCCTAATGTAGCAACAGTAACTCCATTAGCCGCACCGGGTCTGAATCCTGTTAATTTCAAGATTACTTATATAGACACAACAAGAATAGGCGGATTGTATAATTTCAATTTCTTTGGTATAGATATGCAAAAGGTTCAGCAGTTATATGCAGGGCATGTATTTGAGCTTGATTTTGAGCCTATCTGGGCGCAATCAACGGTGCAATTACTTAATCCGCCACGAACAAAATATTTAGGCTTATATGCACGGCATCTGACAATAAGAGATACAACAACGAATCAAAAGGTGTTCGATGCAAATACTTATTTAGAAGTTACACCTTGTTTAATACCATACCAGGGGAGCTTTACCGAAGATGCATTATCCTATGTGCTTACAGATAGTGCAATAGTTGACCCAATCTCCGGGAAAACAATTTCGTTCGGAGTACCGTCAAGTGAGCAAATAGATATTCGAAGCGGTCATTTTACTACCGGCAACTTTATGACTGCTGGTTATTGCTATAGTTACGGCTTTTTGAATGATGCTTACGGATGCCTGGGATTCAGTTTTGATTTTACTGTAGAACAATTTGGAGGTAGACTCAGACCGGATTCTACCGAAATATTATCAGGTGCTTCAACGACACCGATAACTTTTATTACAGATATACCGGGTGACAAAGGTCAGACTCCTGATTATGTAATTACTACACAACAGGTGGATTTCAATGTCATACAGCAGCAATTCTTAGGTTATCCCGATGGTAGTTATGTATTTCAGGGTTTTGGACAACCTATAAATGGAAGTTTTAACAATGGTCCAGCCAACTATTTGATTGAATTTAAACCTGGTGGTACCGAAACCATGAAGCTCGCATGGAAAGATTCAAAAGGTGTTTCAAAATCCAATACATTTGATATTCCATATCTGACTATGAAAGTAACCAATGCAATTGGCTATACCAGACCGGGACCCAATAATCAGCCTGTTACGGTTTCATATCCAAATGAAATACAACATATGTATATACCAATGGATACTGCAAATCCACAGGCACAAAGATTTTATCCCGACCCGAGAAATCTAAAATCTCATAATAATGATTTTATTGATAAATATAATTTATCTTCATGGGGATTTGTTGATGTAAGATATGCAAAAAATCTATCCGTAAAGAATTTACGTGCAACTCAGCCCGACGGACCATTACAGGGCAATGACCAGGTTCCGACAGGTACCCAGGGAAGATATTACCTGACAGGTTATTCACAGGATAAAGCAGATACAATTGATTTTGCAAATACTTTCCAGGCTTCCGGCTGTCTGTTTGCATTTGATTATGCAAGAAAAGGAAGAAAATACGGACAATCGGCTTTATGGATATTGGACTCCGCCCAAAAAGCATCATATGGTCAGGATTTTCAAGTGGGAGATAAAGTTATGTTAAAGGTTGCAGGCGGTGCTTTAGGATTACCTTTACCGGGAGCTAAAGTCAGGGCAACAATTGAATCTGCAGCTCCTCCCGCTGGCAATTATACAAACGACCTGCTTGACCAGATTAATATTGTTCCAAATCCATATTATATCTCACACCAGGGACAGCAATCACCTTATGATTCAAAAATATATTTCACGAGACTTCCTAAGCAATGCTCGATTGATATATATACTGAAACAGGTGATTTAATATATTCATTCCAGCATGATGAATCAATATCAACAGAGCCTGACAGGGAAGGTATGGATATATGGAATTTGCTGTCAAAAAACAGGCAGCGTGTTCAAAGCCAGGGGCTAATTGCCATAATAAGCACTCCTAACGGAGCTAAAACAATTAAGAAATTTGCGGTAGTCGTCGGCGGATTCCGCCTGATACCGGAGTAAGATTTAAATATTCACTAATTAATTCGATGAAAAATGGAGTAAACAAATGAAAAAATATTTTAAAATAATTTTATTGATTATTCTTTCAGTCTTAATTCTTATTCCGGTTAAAGCAGATGATACGCAACAACAAGCTTCATCGGGAGGACAATTTCTGAAAGTAGGGGCGGCAGGTGTGCAATTTTTAAAAATAGGTGTCGGGGCAAGAGGTAACGGTATGGCGGGAGCGTACGGAGCCATTACAAATGATTTGTCTTCGATTTATTGGAATCCTGCCGGATTAGCCGATGTCAAAGCAATGGGAGCGGAATTCTCGTATACATCCTGGTTCGCAGGTTTCACCCATGCTTTTGCAGCAGTTTCATTGCCACTTGGGGAAAATTTTACAACAGCTCTCAGTGTGATTTCATTTAATAGCGGTAATATTCCGATTACTACTGTTGAACACCCTGAAGGCACCGGCTCTTCTTATTCATTAAACGATATCTCAATTAATGCGACCATAAGCGGATATCTTACCGACCAATTTTCATTTGGTATTACCGGTAAGCTGATAAATAGTTCTCTGGCAGGTTTAAACAGTCCGGGTTTTGCTTTCGATATCGGCACCATGTACGAAACCGGTATTCAGGGTATAAAATTAGGCTTTTCAATTCATAATCTTGGCGGCAATATGACTTATTCAGGACAGGATTTGCAGACTACTAAAAAATTAGTAGATGCTTTAACTGCAAGCCCGCTGGATGTTCAATATTTGGCAAGTGCCTATTCTTTACCTCTTATATTCAGAGCAGGTGCCGCTACGGATATAATAAACACAGATGAGCATAAATTGACTGCTGCATTAGATTTCACGACACTTTCCGATACGCCAGAACAATATGCAATCGGTGCAGAATATACCTGGAATAAAATATTATCCTTAAGAGGAGGGTATAGATGGGGTCAGGATGTGTTAGGTATTGCCGGCGGTGTAGGTTTTAATTATATTGGAAGCGGTTTCAAGGGGCAATTTGATTATTCTATCTGCCCGGCTAAAAATATAGGATTGATTAACAGACTTACTTTATCGGTTTTAGTAAAGTAATTTGATATGTTATATGATTATAATTGCCGTTGAACTCATTAGTTTAACGGCAATTTAATTTTGAAAATTCGTCATAAATTATTTTTTAAAAAATATGTATAATTTTCAAATACAATTTAATTATGAAAAAATATTTGTTTATTCTTGTGGTTTTAATATTATCTTTTGTAAAACTTGAATCAAAAAATCTTAGCTTCAGTATTGACGGAGCATTATTCAAGTCAGGAAGTGGCAAAGCCAGTTGGGAGATGTTTTACTCTTTTCCTGACAATATGCTCAATTATCCGCTAAAGGATTCAAAATATACCGGAGAACTTTATATAAAAGTTAAAATAAAATCTCCGGTCATTATCGAGGCTCAAAAGGAATGGATTGTAACTTATTCAAAAGATAAACCGGATAAAACTCCTCCGATAAATTTGGTCGGTCAAAAATCATTTCTTCTATCACCGGGGCAATATATCGTTGAAATTTCTATCAAAGATATGAATGATAGTTCTTCAAAAGCAGATTCTAAATTTAATTTAATTGTCAGAAATTTTTCTGAAAACAAAATGGGAATAAGCGATTTGGAGCTGGCTCAGGTTATAGAAAATTCCGCCTCAACTACCTTTCAGTGGAACCAGGCTTTTTATAAAAACCAGTTATATGTTGTACCGAATCCGTCACTTTTTTTTGGCGGCAATAGTGCAGTGATGCCTGTTTATTTAGAAATATATAATGCACAGGATGTATGCCCGACAGGATTTTTATTGGAATATAAAATATTCGATGCCGTAAAAAGAGAAATAACCGCAATACCACGAAAATTGCAGGCAGTGAATAACGGACTAATTGAAACGGATAATATTCCAATTGATGTTTTGCCGACTGGAACTTATTTTCTTCAGGCATTAATAAGTTTTCCTATCGAAAATCCAACAGACACTATCTCAACACTGAAGAAATTTTATATAAATAACCCTGAGAATCCACCCGATTTAAATCTTTCTTTTATGGAAAATGCAACATTTGAAAAAAGTGAGTTCGCTACTTTAACACCTGAGCAAACCGAAACAGAATATATAAAAGCAAAATACATTGCTAATCCTGATGAAATTGAAGAATATGAAAGACTTTCAACACTTGAAGCCAAACAAAGATTTTTATTCAGGTTCTGGCTGGGAAGGGATACGGATACGACTACTATTATAAATGAAAGATTACTTCAGTACAGAGAGTTAATTAGATATGCCAACATTAATTTCAGTTATGGTAAAATGAAAGATGGTTGGCGAACCGAAAGAGGGAGAATTCTATTAAAATACGGTCAGCCTTCACAAAGAGACCAAAAAGCAGCCGATAAACAGTTGAGAGCATATGAAACCTGGTTCTATCCGAATTATCAGGGTGGAGTATATTTTTATTTTGTTGATATGCAGGGATATGGTAATTTCCGTCTTGTAAGTTCAACCGTTTATGGCGAACTCAGGAATGATAATTGGTACCAGCAATATGTTCCTTCACATAATTCCGAAGATTGGAAAAATACAAATCAGGATCCAAATCAATATCAAAATAATGAATTCATTAAGTGATAATAAATAACAGTATGTCCGATTTTTTCAATTACATTCTTACAAAATTTTTATTATTTATTGGTTTTATTTCTTCAAAACTCTCTATAAAAGGTAGAATGAAATTGGGGAATAAAATCGGCGATGCCATGAGATTGCTCGGTGCTTCCAGACGCAAAATAACTAAGGAAAATATATACAATTCATTCCCGGATATGTCCATAGATTTAAAAGAAAATATTCTAAAAGATTCTTACAGAAATCTGGCAATTACACTCGTTGAAATGCTTACTCTGAAATATTTATCAGATGAAGATATGAGAGAATATATGCAGTATGATAATATTGATTTATTAACCGTTCCTTATGCAAAAGGTAAAGGGCTTATAATGCTTTCAGGTCATTTGGGAAATTGGGAATTTCTTGCTTATTCAGCAGGTTTATTTACAGGTATTTCTGTTGCCATTATAGTTCAGCCTCAAAAGAATAAATATGCCGATAAAATCATGAACGAATATCGCACCAAGTCCGGTAATTCTGTGGTCTCGATGTACACTGCAGCCCGAAAAATAGTATCGGTTTTGAGCAGTGGTGGTGCATTGGCATTGCTTGCTGACCAGAGTGCAACAGAAGATAAGGATATATTTGTAGATTTTTTTGGCAGGCCTGCGGCAACCTATGAGGCGCCAGCCAATCTTTCACTTAAATATGGTTCACCGATAGTTATGGGTTTTCCCTTTCGTCAGAATGATGGTACATATAAAGTAATTTTAAAAGAAGTTAAAAGCGATGATTTGCATTATTCAAAAGAAGATATTATAGAATTAACCAAAAGACATGTCAAAATACTTGAAGATATGATTAGGGATAATCCCGGTCTCTGGGCTTGGCAGCACAGGAAATGGAAACATCAGCCTAAAACGAATTAAATGATATGAGAAAATTACCTGCTCTTAAAGATTTTAAGCATATAGCAATTATTCAGACTGCATTTCTGGGAGATGTAGCCTTGGCTCTGCCTTTGGCACAAGCCATAAAGAATCTTCATCCGGATGTTCAGCTCTCTTTTATAACTACACCTTCAGCGGCTTCTCTTGTTGCATGTTGTACTGCTGTGGACAATGTCATTACTTATGACAAGCACGGATTGCAATCAGGTTTGAGAGGCATAAGATTTATAGGAAAAGATTTGAGTGAGAGAAAAGTGGATTGCGTTCTTGCATTGCATCGTTCTTTCAGAACTACATTTTTAACATACCTTGCAGAGCCAAATTATTCAGTTGCTTTCGATATAAATGTGTTAGCTTTATTGTTCAAAAAAAGGATTTCATATAAAAGGTACATTCACGAAGTCGAGAGGAATTTGAGCCTATTAAAAGGTTTTTCAAATTTTGACGAAAGTATAATAAATGCTCAAACTGTGAATTTGGAAATTGATGCCGATGATAAAGAATACATTGATTCCAAGCTACAATGGCTCGGATTAAAAAATGAAGATAAAATAATTCTAATTGCACCTGGTTCAATTTGGAATACAAAAAGGTGGCTTCCTGAATATTATACAATCCTTGCAGGAATGTTGATTAATAAGGGTTACAAAATAATATTATCCGGTTCAAAAGATGATAAAATTCTTTGTGATGAAATTGCAAATAAATCAAATTCATTCAATATGGCAGGTGAAACATCCATACCACAAACATTATACTTAATGCAGAAAGCTAATTTAGTTGTAACAAACGACAGCAGTCCCACTCATTTTGCAAATCTCGTTAATTGTCCTGTTGTTACAATCTTCGGACCAACATCACCTATATTCGGCTTCGGAGCTCGCGGAGAGCGTGACAAAGTCGTTGAAATAGATAACCTGAAATGTCGCCCCTGTAAAATTCACGGCAGTAAGAAATGTCCAATAAATACACACGAATGTATGGTAAAGATTTCTCCGGAAATGGTTTTTAAAGCTTGTGAGGTAATAATAAAAGAATAGAAAGTAAATATTTTGAGATTTTATTAACTTTAATTCACAACCCATAAGCTTTACAATCCGGTTAATGATTCACATATTTCATATATAACTAAATTAATTCTTCGAGAAGATTTTTAACTTTTTTACAAGAAACATCCCAATTTAATCTTGTCTTATATTCATTGTAAGAACTTAAAGCTAATTCGTTATATATGTTTCTATCTTTAGTTATTTCAATAATTTTTTCGGCTATAGCAATTGTAATAACAGGCTGTGAATATAAAAATCCATTAATTCCATCTTTGACTATTGTTGGAATACCTCCAATTGCAGAACCAATAACAGGCATCCCAAATGAATTGGCTTCACAAAAAACAATACCAAACGGTTCATGCCTGGAAGGCATAATTAGAAAATGATTTTCAGAAAATAATTTTATTATATTAGTTAACCCTTCTTTAGAATTCTTATTTAAAAACCCATGTACTTTTATATAATCAGGTATTTTCCCTCTAATTTCCGGTTTACATCCCATTATATTAAGTTCAACTTTTACACCCCGTTTAAATATTTTCTCTGTAATATCGAGAACAATATCTCCGCCTTTTCTTTCCCAATCTACACCAGCAAATAATATTTTAATACAATCTTTACTCCTATTTTGTATTAAATCTTTTATATCGGAAAAACTATAATTTGTTGTAAGGTTTGCACCAAAAGGGACTACTTTAACTTTATTAGGATTAACATTATAATCTTTAATTGCACTATTAGCCGCCCATTCAGAGGAAAAAATAGTAAACGCGGCTTTATCGAATACAATCCTGTCAGCGATATCACCAATTTCAATATACCTTTTATTAATATGCATTCTACCTTTAATTTGTTCTAAAAGTAATGATAATGTCGCATCTACCCAAAATACAATCGGTTTTTTTGAATTAATATAAGTTAATTCTGGAGTTTGAGCAGAAAAAATTATATCAAAATTATTATTTGAACATTTTTCTTTAAATTTTTTTGCATAATTCTTAAGAATTAAAGGTTCGCGGTCCATATGGTAATATATATTTAAGTACTTATAAAGATAAAATTGCCCCAAAAACAAATTTCTAATTGGAATTTTTAAATTATCAAATGGTTCAATTATAATATCTTGTCTTTTTAAAGCTTGAATCATATGGTATATAGTGCCTGACCATAATTTAATATTGTTAGTATCATGTAGAGATGTAAAAGCAATGCGCATCTTGAATTTTCTTATTAAGAATTTTAATGATAATAATATAAATATATTAAGTTATGGTATTTATTAAAAAATATACTTATAATCAGAACTGCATAATTCTTAAGTTCTATATAAATTTTGTCAAAATTTTTTAAAATATAAATTACACTTTGGAAATTTTATTTTTTTGTATTTTTGTATTGAAGTTATTATTTTAACAAAAATAGTGAATCCATATGTAATTGGCAATATTATTTTTATATATATCAATCACTAGCATATCACAACTAATTTATTACTGAATGAAATGAAAAAATTTATAACAATATCAGTGCTATTAATTGCTTTGGTTTTAGTTTGCTTACCAAGGTTTAATCAAAATGACATTTCGATTTTAAAAAATCTCTCAGGGAAAGGGGAATATAGTTATAAAAATAATGAAGGTTTTGCCATCTATAATACATCACCTGATGTATATGAATATATATTAATAACGGAATATTTTCGAGGCAAGAGTACATATAATTATCTAAATTACCCTTATACTTATAGACCTGGTATACCATACCTTGCATCAATACTACCTTTTGATCCTTTAACATCTTTAAACTTAATAAATCTTTTGTTTTTATTAATAAGCCTAATTTTTATTATCAAAACTGCTAAATTACTTGGTAGTCCATTTGGGTTACAAGTTCTTAGCTGTATTTTATATATTTTTTCATTCCCTGTATTTTATTACGGCACAATTGGTATGGTCGATGCCCCATTAGTCACACTTTTGTTTATCGGGTTATACTTATTATTGAAAGAGAAATGGTTATTGTTATCTTTTCTATTTTTGATAGGCTCATTAATAAAAGAAACAATAATTATATTGCTGCCCGTAATATTTATTTATATGGTGATTAAAAATAGATTAAATTGGAAATATTATGTTTGGTTTTCTATTTACATAATTTTATATTTAGTTTTTTCTTATTTTGCTCACCATATTATTCCAATAGAAAACAAATTTAAATGGATGCCATCTTTTAAAACAGTATTAGAAAACATATCCAGGATAAGAACTTATATTAGTTTTTCTTTAGCTTTTGGTATTCCGGGTATACTTTCTTTATTTGCTATATCCTATTATTTTAAATACAAACTCAAACAAAATATGCTTATTTGTATGACTCTATTTACAGGATTAATATTTTCTTTTCTTTTATTTCTATTTTCAATCATTTCGGCATATTCGGATGGAAGATTCATTTGGACATCCTATCCATTTACAATACCTCTTAGTATTTATTTCATAAATTTGAAAAAGCCAAAGTTTATCTCAAAATTCTTATTGTTTTTTAATGAAAGTAAAACTTAAATCAAATAAATTTACCGCCTTTGGCTTTAGTGATCAATGGATTTCTATAAAGAATTATTTTTTAAATGCTTCTAATAATAACTGCTCAACAGGTCTGAGAATACCCCATAATTTATAATAATTCAAAGTATCAAATGCTGAATAGACAACAGTTGAATCTTTCATCACAAAACCTGAAGGCAAAATATTAACAGTTATATATTTCGAATAGGGTTGTTTATTTGAGGTTTGGTTCATTGTAAAAATCTTATAACTTGAATCAGTAATTCCACATAAATTCAACACTTTAATGAAATGTGCTATGTCAACCACTTTATTTGAGCATCCGCAAGTAAAATTGCTGTAAAAATATATTTTATGAACTAATGGGTTAAAGACAGTCTTGATTTGATTAATTACATTAGTATCAGCCTGA
>JBEKWK010000007.1:0-18895 GCA_049513175.1 FCB group bacterium | reverse complement strand
CTTAAATACAGGTATAGATACAAATTATGCTTTTACTTCATTCGCATTTTCAGGAAATAATATTTTTGCAGGGACTAACGGTAAAGGTGTTTTCTTATCTACAAATAATGGAACTAACTGGACTCCTGTAAATCAGGGTTTAACACATCCTGCAGTTAATTCCTTAGCAGTTAATGGTAATAAAATATATGCAGGATGTGCCGATTTTTTGGGCGGAGGGTTATATATGTCATCAGACAACGGAAATAATTGGAATTACCTTCATAATGGTATTGATACAACTTCTTTTTATGTACAGGCAGTAGCTGTAAGCGGAAATAATATATTTTTAGGAACAGTTAGTTTAGGAGTATATTTATCTCCCGATAACGGGGCAAGTTGGCATAAAATCAATAAAGGATTAGGTGACACAATAATGATGTCTATAGCAGCTAACGGAGTTTATGTTTACGCAGGGATTTATAGTGGTGTAAACAGTGCTAAGATTTCCGACTTCGGTTTAGAAGATGTTCCTTCCATTGGCAATTCTAACAATAATGATATTAGTATTTCCCCAAATCCTTCTAAAGATTATATATCTATATCATCATTAAATTCCGGTTTGATTTATACCGATATATCAATAATAAATTCGCTTGGAGAAATTATGATACAGGTGCCACAGTCACCCTGGTCAGTGAATTCAGGGCAAAATAGCGGTCAGACAGTTTCATCCGGAAAACTAAGTATAGATGTATCATAACTTCAATCAGGTGTTTACTATTGTATCTTTAATACCATTTCAAATAGAGTAGTAAAGAGTTTTGTAAAAGTTAGATAAGATTTAAAGACTTCCGAAGTTTTTTAAACTTCGGAAGTCTAAAGATTTGGATTTTTTTCCTAAATAATTGTTTTCTTTTTTTTGGGGGAACAATTTACCCCAAAACTGCAATTTAATTATCAAGTTTAATATTTACTAGCTCGGCTTTCACGGATGCAAGTAAATTTAATTTTCTGCAAACTTCCTCATTATCCTCTTTTTTTCCGACCAATTCAAGAATAATTAATCCCTCATCTGTACAATTTTCAAGGACTCCGTCATGAATTCCTAATCTTGTTTTAATATTACATCCCCAGCCGGTAAGAATTTTCTGAACATTCACAGCCGCTTCTTTCCTGCTTCCAATTAAAATAACTAGTATAGATTTTGCCATTAAAAACCTTTTCTATTTTGTTTTAAAATTTATATTTCAATTTAATTATAATGATTAAAGTCACAAAAGAATTACAAACATTTCGAAATAAAAAACATATTTTTTTTTCAGACCAAAACACCGTAATTTTGTAATCTTATTTAAAAAGAGGTAGCTCATTTTCAGTATATATCTGGAATGAGCATTAATTGCAAAAAAAGTTCTTTGTTTTTATTCTATGTTCTATTTCTACTTCTATTTCTATGTTCTAAAACCGGTCAGGTAGCTCAGTTGGTAGAGCAGTGGACTGAAAATCCACGTGTCGGCGGTTCAATTCCGTCCCTGACCACTTCAATTTTCATACTAATTATTTTAAAAGTCAATAAGTTTATCGCTTATTGACTTTTTTAGTTTTGACAGTTTTTTTGACACTTTTTAAGAAAATGAGAATTGGTCTATGGTTTAGGACTTCTGATTAGGGCAGTTTAGTAAAAAGTGGATAGAATTTGTATAATATCAATTTTATTAAACCTCAAAATCCTGTCTAATTTCAACAACAAAAAAAAATTATTGTCCTTGAATTGTGATTCAATATTCTAAATAATCAGGAACAAAGTCATACAATTTTTTTTGCAGTCAATTATAACACTCTTAAATAATATTGGACTGTAATTAGATTTGGGACTTAAACTCTTACTTATTATTTTAATATCTGGTTGAGCCTTTAAAAAATTGATTCCATCAAATTTGCGTAGTTCTTTAAATGAGATTACTCAATAAGTGCAACACCACAAGAAGATTCTTTGACACAAATTTACTTTGAATTTTTTAAAAAGGATATAGAATGATATATTAACATAGTTTTTGTTTCTTATAATTGATTAATCACAAGGATAACTTTCTAAGCCCCTGAATTGTAGTGCAATTTGGGAATTCCATATTTCTTTAAAGCTCTTTTCATTTAAAGATCCTAAACGAGAATTCCAAGCAATTGAACAAGCATAAACATCAAAATTTGAATCAATATCAACTCGTGTTTTTGCTGCGCAACAACCAGGAAACCAAAAATTTGATAAAGAAAATCTTTGCTTTTCACACTCAGAAGGAGGATTTGATATAGTTAAATCATCCGGGAATTTTAAACGTTCTGTTTGTAATCTTTCGAAGAATTCATTCAATTTTTTTGTTGTAGGAATTATTTCAATAGCTTTAGCTACTTTGAATGATTTCATTACTGGCATAAAGTGGAACATCTTTATTTTCGGATAAAAATAATTAATTATTGTTTCAGCAGTTTCAACATTTATTGATGAAATTACACATCCAATATTAAAGCTTAGATTATTCTTTATGAGCATATCTATATTTTTTAAAATCTTTTCTGTTTCGCCCCGTATCTTATCATTAATAAATGAATGTTGTGAATCCAAAGAGATTTGTATTCTCCCATGAAATTTATTTGTAAAAACATTAAGCCAATCCATATCATCCTCTTTAATTAAACTTCCATTAGTGAGTAAACATACATGAAGTCCTTTTTCAGAGGCACCTAACACAATTTCTTGCAAATCTGGTCTTAAAAAAGGTTCGCCTCCTGCGATATGCAATTGGAAAACACCATTATTTTTTAATTGGTCAATTATGTTCATTAATTGATTTAATGTGGGAATGTAAAATTTATTAGATGGTAGATAGGCATAACAGTATTTACAACTTATATTGCATTGAGATATCACATATAAATTAACTACTAATGGTGCGCTAAGTTGCCATTTATGACATTTTTTATATCTAAATTCTGTCATAAATGTTATTTTATGTTTATCCTATTCTAAAATTTTTTATCTCATTAAGAAATCTATTTAGTTCATCTTTTTTATCAATAAACTCATTTTTTATATTTTCAAGATTAGTACCGTTTTGCAATTTTTGTATTATTTCATAAGCTTCGTTATCTAACCAGAAAACTATTGCTGAATCAGGATCGAAAGCCAAACCTCCATTAATTTCTGGCCTAATTAATAATTTCGGAGCTCGTGCTAAAAAATCAACTGAGAAATTATTTCTCTTATTTTTAAATTTTTCATAATCTTGAAATTCAAAATCGCTCCAAGGTGCATGTTCAGACCAAAATTGGCAACAATCTTTAGTATAATCTTTTAGATTTTCGGGGATTTTTTCCTGATTGATATTAGATAAGAATATTTTAATTTCCATAGGATTCTCCAATTAAATTAATTTAACTAATGTCAAAAATTAATTTACGAAATTCATCAACAACAACCAAAAGAAATTTATCAAAAACACCTTTGCTCATATTCCCGAGCATAGTCTTATGTAAATTCGGCAATAACATTTAGATTCCACGTTTTCATCTTCTTTGAAATTTGAAGCAATACTAAGGCATTCTGATGCTTCCATTATATAAAAAAACGACCTTAATTAGTTTCATTTTTATACTTATTAATTTATTTATTAAAGCACAGCAACTTTATGCCCGCATAGAAATATTTTTTAATACTTTTGGAATAAATAGAATAGCTCTGTATTTTAGGACATAGATGACCTTATATTTAATTAAAATATATTGACCAACTCCTCTTACTACCGTTATTACCCTGTAACTTTTAAGTTTTTAAATTCTATGAAAATGATCTATTAAAAATATCGTTAGACAAATCAATATACTATTGCCTGACAGTATTCTCCTTTTGTATTCTAATTTCTTAACAAACAAATCAATAATGGGATGTAAATGTGAGAAAAGGTTTTTAAACAGATTGAGAAAATTTTAGTATTTTTGTTTTTTTATTATTAAATTTTAAATATGTATATTTCTAAAATCGAATTAGAAAATATCAGATGCTTTAAACATCTCACAATTGACCTTAAAAAGGATAGAGATATTATTCTCTGGACTACAATTTTAGGAGATAACGCTGTAGGTAAGTCTACAATATTGAAATGTATTGCTATGGGTTTATGCGATGAAGCAAGTGCAGCAGCTTTAATGAAAGAGACTACTGGTGAATTTCTTAGAAAAAAAGAAAAAGAAGGATATATTAAACTTACACTTGAAGAAATAAAAGGAAAAAGAAAGTTTGAGATAATAACAAACATAAAAAAGGAAGATCCAGAAAGTCCTGAAAAAATTAGACAAGGAGAAAATAAAATTCCTTGGCAGGATATATTCTTCTGTGGATATGGTGTTGAGATAGGGAACAATGGAACCACATCTTTTAAACAATATGAACCTTTGGAAGCAGTTTACACCTTGTTCAATTCTAATGGAGAATTACAAAATCCTGAATTAATAATGCTAAGACAAACTGAATCTGTAAGAAAGATTTTAGAAGAAAAACTTTTAAAAATACTTATGCAAGAAAAGGACTATAAAATAAGTTATTCAAAAAAGGGAATGGTTTTTAATGGTCCTTCAGGAGAATTTTTAATAGGTGAATTAAGTGATGGTTATAGAACAATATCTCTTCGGATTACTGACTTTTTTGGATGGGCTAGTTATGCAGAAAAATTTGTTAATAAAGAGGGTAATATCGAAGGCATATTATTGATTGATGAATTGGAAAATCATTTGCATGCCAAATGGCAGAGATACATTGTTTCTAGATTGAGAAAGCAATTATCAGGTGTTCAGATCATAATTACAACTCATTCTCCAATAATTGCTTTGGGTACTTCGGATTTAGCTGAAAAAGCACAATTTGTTGAATTGGAATTTGAGTCAAAAAAAGATAATCTTGTTAAGGAAAATATTGTTAATGCGGAAAATTATAAGGGATTAAGTGTTGACCAAATTTTAACAACAAATGCCTTTAATTTACCAATTGCTAGAAGTGGAATTACTGGTGATAAATTGATTGCGTTCAGAACCTTATTTCTGAAAGATAAACGGACAAAAGATGAAGATAAGAAGTTTAAGAAATTAAAAATTGAGATAGAAAAGGATATACCAGAAGCCGGTGAAAAAGAAATGGATCGAGTAATCCAGAAAGATCTTAAAGACATACTTGAAAACTTAAACAAAAAATTACCTCCTTTAAATTATGATAAAACTAAAACATAGACCAAACGCACCTGATACTTTAACTAGTCAAAAAGTTGATATATCAAAAAAAAAAATAGAACAAAAGGTCAGTTCAGGTTTAAAACCCGTTTCTGATGATTTCCCTAAACATTGGTTACCCGAGGCAAGAAGAATATTATATGACCATCAAAATCACAAATGTTGTTATTGTGAAAGGGAAAGAGAGGGAAAAAGGGAATCTGATTTAGAACATTTTAGGCCGAAAGCTGGAATTGAAGAGGATCATTCACATTTTGGATACTGGTGGTTAGCTTATAAATGGGATAATTATTTGTTTTCTTGTAAACCATGTAATCAAGGATATAAAAAAAATCAATTCCCTTTACTAGCAGATGGTACACGAGCTTCGATTCCATCCGACACATTAAATAATGAAAATCCCGTATTGATCAACCCTTATGATGAAGATCCTGAAAAATTTATTAGCTTCGATTGGGAAGATAGTAATGGGTTATTTGTAAAAGCTGTCGGAACTTCTATAGATATTGAAGAAAGGGGAAAAAGAACAATAGAAATAGTTGGATTAAATAGACCTGGGCTTCCTGAAGAACGAGCTGGTTTCTTGCTAAACTTACAGGGTATAACTGCAAAAATGTATGCAGGTCAGTATTTGGGGGAAAAAATTTTGATTAAAGAAGCTGCAAAAGATATAAAAAGGGAGACCTCATCAAAAAAGCCATTTGCAGGATTTAGAAGAGCATATTTTAGAAAAGTTGGCTTAGGACAATTTATATCAAAAGTTTAATAGTTTTATGAAAACATACGGTAAAGAACTAATACTAGATATCCATAACTGCGATTCTTCTAATTTCAATAGGAAAAATATTAAGAAATATTTTGTAGAATTATGCAACTTAATTGATATGGAAAGATGTAAACTATGCTGGTGGGATGATCACAATGTTCCTCAAGAAGAAAAACAAACAGAAGCCCATACAAAAGGTACAACAGCAGTTCAATTTATTCTTACAAGCAATATTACAATCCATACATTAGATATGTTAAAAAATGTTTATATTAATATTTTCTCATGTAAAGAATTTGATGAAAAAGTTGTAGAGAAATTCTCAAAAGAATGGTTTAATGGTGAAGTTGTCAGTTCAAATTTAATTAAGAGGATATAATTATGAAATTAATAGAAAAAGAGTTCCTAATTTCTAATGAGGTAGTTTGTAATTCAAATTTACTGGAATCAATTTCAAATACTGTATTAAACCTTCTATCACCAGAAGAAACACCAATTCGTTTTGTTATCACTGATATGGACAATGAAGGTTATCTATGCGAATTGGGTGTACTCATAGATACTAAAAAAGATTCTACTTCCCATAACAATTCAATTTTTTCTTTCTATAAAAGGCAATATGAAAATACAGAAAAATTTAATGCTGTTTTATTGATTCCGACCGGTATCGGTGCAGAAATTGGCGGTCATTGTGGTGATGGTAATGCTGTAGCCAGATTAATTGCATCAGCTTGTGATACTTTAATTACTCACCCAAATGTTGTTAATGCATCCGATATAAATGAAATGACAAGTAATACTCTATATGTAGAGGGAAGTATTATTACTCGTTTGTTTATGGGTCAAATTGGAATACAAGAAGTAAGGTCTAACCGTATCCTGATGATGATGGATAAGCATGATGATAAATTATTCAATGACGAAATAGTTAATGCGGTATCATCCGCTCGCATTTCTCTTGGTATAGATTGTAATGTTCTTGAAATGAATAATATAATTAAAAGTGAATCATTATTCTCAAAATCTGGTAGGGCAGTTGGGAAAATTGAATATTTAGAAAGATTATTTAATTTAATAGATAACTATCGAAATAAATTTGATGCAATAGCTCTTTCAACATTTATTGAAGTACCACCTAACTTTCACAGTGATTATTTCAAAGAAGATAATATGATAAATCCCTGGGGTGGTATTGAAGCCATGCTGACGCACAGCATAGCTGAAAGATATAACATACCTTGTGCTCATTCCCCAATGATGGCTTCTAAAGAAATAATGGAAATGGAAGTTGGTATAGTTGACCCTCGTAAAGCACCGGAAACTTCATCTATGACTTATCTACACTGCATTTTAAAAGGATTACATAAAAGTCCAAGAATTACTTCGTTTGATAAAGGCTTAAATGTGGAAGATATTTCTTGTCTTATAATACCTTACGGATGCGTTGGCTTGCCGACTCTTGCTGCTTTGGAAAATGGGATTCCTGTTATAGCAGTAAAAGAAAATAAAAATCGAATGCGAAATCAATTAGAAGAACTTCCGTTTGCTCACAACAAATTATTTATTGTAGATAATTATTTAGAAGCTGTAGGTGTAATGCATTCAATCAAGAGTGGGATTAGTTTAGATACTATTCGACGCCCAATTGAAAAGACCACTGTTCTCGAATCCAATGATGAAGCATCTAATATTGAAACTGAAAAATTGAGTGTGCCAATTTTAAAATAAATAAGATGAATTTATAATTTGTGCAAATTTGCATTATCAAATCAAAAATTACTTTGATTAGTGCTATTTTTGAATTGGAAAGATATAGAGTTCGATTTAATAATTATATGTAAAAATTAATTGAGTATTTATTTTCATAATTTACAGTCGATAATACATTAAAACACAAACAATGACAGCAATTCAGAATTACTCGACAATAATAGATAGTATCTACGGAATTGGGACAACTACTTTTGACATTTCAAAAAACTTTACCAATAAAGTAATAGGAGCTTTAAATAGTAGGTCACAGGTAAATAATTTTAAAACCAACTTTATCTCAAGATTAGAAAGGCTTAGATCTATTTATTCAACACATCCAACATATCTTGCTGACATTTTATTTAAAGTTAATGATATTGCAAGAAATAAAAATTGGAGAGGAGCATTTGCTGAATTAGCAGCATACGACTATTTAAACAGCGACATTCTAAATCATAAGAATTATATTGTGACCCCTATAAGACCAAATATTACACTACCTAATACAAAATCGTTTGCTTTTGAACTTGGTAAACACAAAGCAAATCTTGACGGGTATGTTGAGGACTGCCCTATGTATTTTGATGTTAAATGTTTTAAGGACAATGTAACTGAAATTTTAGAAGGTATATATAAAGATTTAAAAAAATATATTGGTATTAATGACCTTCATATTACAGCAGAATACGAATTGGATATTTCGTATGACGACTTTAAATTTAAAAGAACAAAACTATTAGAAGAACTGAAATCACAATTAAACATTACCACCAAGAAAACCTATATTAGTAGTAAAGTGATTCCAAATTTAACTTATAGGATTCTTTGGTGTAGTGGAATAATGACTGCAGTGAGAACTTTTGAACCATTTAGGTACGCAAAAAATTACCATAAAACAATCTTTAACTATTCTGATAAATTCATTAAAGATAAACCCACAGTAATTGTGTTGGTAGTTTTCCCTTGGTACAATATGATAGATTCTTATTTCACAGGCGATAATATCAAATTTTATAGGGCCTTCTCAAGAAGAGTTTTTTGTCAATACAAATTGGATACAACAAAATTCAATTCTTTTAATTCTTCATTCACTGGTAATCAAACATTATATGAAGTGAGTAAACATTTATCAGGTATAATATTTTTGGAAGACAATACAGTTGAAGGTACGAACCCAAATGATACAAATATAAAATCATTTATTTACCTCAATCCTAATGCAATAAAACCAATAACCAAATCCTGGGCGAGAGAATTTATTTTTAGTCTTCCTTATACTGCATTTGATGACTTTGAGAATGATAACTACTAACAAATTTAACAACAGGAGAATTACTGTTATTAAAAGAGATGTAATATCTCTCGTTATATTATCTTCATCAGTTCAATATCATGCTCGATAATCTTACGCAGTGCAGAATGTTAAACTTATGTTCCATCTTCATATTCAATTTTAGTTTAGTGCCATGTACAATCTCTTTTTTCTTGTTATATTAAATTTAACTTGCCAATAGAAACGTGGTAAACACTGTTGGTTCAATTTTTATTCTATGTTCTGTATGAAACTATAACTATTTTTAATGACGTTGCTGGCAACTTTACAAAGTGTTGCTATATAGGGTTGAAACTGGTTATGAACTGTTGAATAGGTATTTAAAAAAAGTGGGCATGGTACTTATTATCGTTTTGAAAAAATACCAAGCCCACGTTCTTAACCTTCTTAAAATATCTTTCATGTTTTCATTTCACCTTCATCAGTTCTTCGTCATGCTCGATGTAATACATTAGTGATGAATAACTCAACTTATATTCCATTTGGTTATTTATAATCTTTAATATTGAATTCACCGGGATTCCCATTTTCAGATGTTTCTTTATTTCGTCCCTGTATTTGTCAAAAGGGCTTCCCGAAGAATTCTTAGCCCCTCGTGGTCTTCCTAATATCTGACCTTTTGACCGTGCCGTAGCAAGTCCGGCTTTCGTTCTTATTGAAATGAAATCTCTCTCAGTTTCAGCGAAGTACGAATAGATAGCCATGAGAAGTTTTCCGTGTGGTGAATTTGTTGAAAGTTCCGGCTGGCGAATGAATATTATTTTAACTCCCTTTTTATTTAAACTATCAATGATGTTCAACACCTCAAGCATGTTCCGACCTAATCTACTTAATTCGACTACTAACAAAATATCATGCTCACTTAGTTTTTCAAATAGCATATCTATTTTTCGTTCAGACGATGAAAGTCTCGATGAGGTCTCTGATTCTATAAGTTCATCAACCAACATTTTATTTTTATGTGCATATTCTAAAATTGACTGTATCTGAATATCCAAATCCTGTGTGCTGATACTTACACGACAGTAGCCTATTACTTTACTCATTTTCTTTTCTTTCTATTGTTCTATAAATAATCAATTATTCTTGTTTGTATTTTAACGTCAAATCAACGTTATTTTCTTAAAATGTTAAGTAGATAAGTCAACCGTATTTCTACTGTATATTTAAAGAATTTATCGTTCGATTTCGACTGAACTCTATAAAGTAAGGTTAGCCCTTGTGTTTCAAAATATGCCATATCATGTATACCTTTATTTAGTTAATAATTTAATAGTTTATTATTTTAATTTAGACTATGATAAACGTTCACCATTCAATTTTTCTTAACTGTCTATATGTTTACATAGAACATTTTTCAAATGTTTTAACCTTATATTTCTTTTTCATGCTTAATCAAGTCGATCCCACATTCCGAGCATTCCAATGATATTATATTTTCATTGTCATCTATTGTATCCGATGTTATGTAGCTCTCATATTTTTCATCCCATAGAAAAATAGTTTCTGTCGGTACGAACAAATTAACAATCCGTGCATCTGTGTTGCAATTCGTGCAGAAAAGAAGTTTATCTGTTTTGAATTGCAGCCCACTTTTAATACGTTCCGGTTGCGGATACTCAATTTCACCTTGTTTGTAAATATCATGTCCACACGCATTGCAACTGATAGAAGCCCCATTGTCATAGTCTGCCGTAGCTTCTTCTACCTCATAACTATTACTCTCCGCATCCCACTCGTAAACAATTTCAGATTCATAGCGAACTTTAATAGTCGTTGCATTGTCATTACATATATTGCAAAAGTGTAGTTTATCAGTAGCTAAAGAATTATTTCCTAAGACAAAGAAATTTGTGATAGTAACAAAACCAGTAATCTTGCCCTTAACAGATTCATTATTCCGTAAATCTTCAATGAGGGATTTAATAATATTTGCCATCTTAAAATCTTTAGTAATCAAAATATGTGTTCTTTGTTTATCTGAACTGTCTAATTGTTGCCATCTTACGATCCACATTTAGCATTCCTTTTATCAGTTTCAAAACAAGTATTCATTGACAAGTATATCATGGTTAACCTCTATAATCCTTTATCATGCTTAATTATTTCTGTCCCACAATTAGAACACGTGCATGATATTACATTGTCATTATCATCAACAGAATCACAATTTATGTAGCTCTTATATCGGTCGTCCCATTGAAACAAGGTTTCTGTCAGAACTGTTAAATTTATTTCCTTCGCTTCAGTATTGCAATTCGTACAGAAGTATAATTTATCTTTTTTGAATGAAACACCTGTTTTTACTGTTTCAGGTATTGGATATTCGAGTTCACCTTGTTTAAAGATTCCATGTCCACACGTGTCGCATACTATGGAAGCCATTTCATCAAATTTTTCATTTACTTCATCAGCTTCATATCGATTAACATTGTCATCCCAGAGATAAACAATTTCAGATTCATATCTAACTTTAATATTATTTGAGTTTTCTTTACACATCGGGCAAAGGTACAGCGTTGAGGTATCAAACGATTGATGACCCAAAACAAAGATTCTACTTATTGAAACAAAAGTCAAATGTTGTTTCTCATTCGGGGAGGTATCTTTAAAGTAAGCCTCAATGATTGCTTTGATTGTTTCTGCTACCTTTAAATCTTTTGCAAACAACATTCTTGTTTTATTAGTCTTGACATCATCAATATCATGCCACCGGACTACCCACATATAGACCTCCATTTTATATATTTTAAAATAAGTATTCATTTACCAGTTTATCATGGTTACCAATTGCCTCTACTTCAAAGCAGACACCATACCTTTTTTCTACTTCTGCTAATGCGTCCATCATACCATTCCACCCACCGTTCTTAAAATACTTATCCCGGTAAAGTCCTACTATCTCATTCTGGTGTTGCTCAAGGAACTGAGCGAATACATCATCTGTTGAAATGTTTGTTATGTTTGACATTGTCAGCCCTCATCAACATATATTTTGAAATCTACTTCAAATATGTATGGTTCACTAATTATTTTGCCCTCAAATAACTGCCCTGCGTTCTCGGCTTGATGTTTAGTTCTCTCTTCTATCTGGGCTTCTTCTTTTTCGGCTTCTTCACGAGTATTTGAGAATTTGATAATAGGAAAATATTTATTAGATTTATCATAGATGATGTATGAAACGATAAACATATCATGGCTCCTTTATTTGTTATTAAAATTGTTATATTATAGGTCTATTCTTCTTGTTTAGTCCTTATCTACATATATTTTGAAATCTACTTCTTGAAGGTGTGGCTCTCCGACTATCTTTCCATCATATAATTCTTCAATCTGTTCTATTTGCCGTTCTATTTCTTCTTGCACCTGGGCTTCAACTTCTTGGGCTTTTTCAAGAGTATTAGCAAATTTTACAATTGGATAATAATTATTCAGTTCATCAAGAACTACATACGAAACGATAAACATATCATGTCTCCTTAATTTGTTATTAAAAATATTTATATTATGGTTAAAAACATTCTGTATCATTTTTATTCCTGCTTCAATAAGTCTGTTAAACAGCCTGCACACAAGACAGATTTAGAATCTTCCAGTGAGTAGCTTTCTTCTGCGACCTCATAAATAGATTCTTTATCATTCCATAATAATTCCACTCCTATTAAAGTGTTTGCAACAACTCTCTTTGCTGGTTCATTACATCGCTTGCATGTTAGTAATTCATCAACTTGTAGTTTCTTTTTATTAGGTTTTTCATCAAATTTTATTTCTTCAATAGATGGTTCACTGACTATCTTACCCGGCTCAAGTTCATCTGGTTCATCTTCCTCCTTTTTGAATCTTTCATCAATATCGTATTGAATTTCTTGTGCCGCTTCGTAGGTATCGGCAAATTTAATTCTGGGGTAGTAATTGAAGATGTCTTGCATCACTACATATTTAACCAAAAACATTTTACATTCCTTTCTAAATAATTAATAAACAATTCTCTATAAAAAAGAGGTTATTTTCTATCAGTCATGATGTTTGGTCACCCGTAGATACAGCAAAACAACCCGTAAAAAGCTCTACTACTTTGTTCTCAACGCTGAGACGGAGGGTTTTTCTTTCGTTTAATCTTTGTTATATTTATTTCCTCAACATAAAGTTCGCTGACTATATTTGATTCGGAGGTATCAGAATTTTCAATACCATATTCTATCTTCTCATAGACAGCGTCAGCTATCGCCTGTGCTTCTTCTCGTGCGTCGAATAACTGAACAACAGGCTTAAACTTAAAAGTATCTGTGGTCTCAACCCAACTTAGCATGAACATAATTTTATTGCTCCTTTCTAATAATTTTTATATGTTATTTGCATTTAATGATGCCTCGATATAATCTTTCAAATTTTCTTCTGTTAGATTATTCAGTGCTTCTTTATCCAATCCCAGTGGGTTCAAATTTTTATAGTCATCAAATGTTATTTCTTCTTCGACACAGCTTAGGCAAACCGATAGTTCATTGTCGTTGATACTCTCTTGTATTTGCTCCCATGCTTCATCTTCACTGTCAGCAAAAATCACATAGCTTACAAATGTGTATTTGTTCATTTTAGTACCTTACTATATTTTTAATTAGATAATTATTTAAATGTTTCATAATAAATTTATCAGTCATTTTAACTTCCAATGTATTCTCTAACATTATCGAATGGAAAATTGACAGGCTTTGTCTCACATTCCACCAACACACGCCAATCATCATCAATGAATACTTGTAAACAATCAGCCGCATGAAAAATACAGTAATGAACTGCATAGGCTAAGTAGGCATGATACAGCCGACCATTTTTTGCCATACGGCGAAGTTCCTTTCGTTGTCTTTGTTCGCTAATCCATTTTTCAGACAAATAGAAATCTTCTTTATTAACACATTCCCAATTTGTTATAATAATTTTATCTGTCATTTTACTACCGTGATAATTTTGTTAATCCTTTTATTTATTTCTTTATCAATAGATTGATAATAAGCCATTTCAGAAGATGCCCAGTCTATATCTACCTCTAATAATCTATCTACCAATTCTTTGATTTCTTTCAGTGTGAGTTCGTAAATACCTAATCTTGTCCTTGTTGGTATATGGTATAATTCTTTTCGCCTATTAGACATATCGACACCAAAGTACCGATAGATTCTACCGTTCTCAATTTGCTTTGGTTCATCATCATAAGTCAACTTTATCTCGAATGAACCTTTAATCCACCCTTGTTCTTTTGTTTTCATGTTGGTTTATCTTCTGTTTCATATAATTCAAAATATCTCTCATTACAATTCATATTAAAATATCGTTTATTTATCTGTCATTCGATTCACTGCAGGTGAGCTATGACTATTTTTTGATACAAGCATAATGTTTTGTTTTTTCATCTGATTTATCAAATTTACTTTGTATTTGTTTTGCGTTCCTTTTTAAATAATTGGATAATTGTGAGAATCCTTGCTCTGTCAATTCTATCCAATAATTTGATAAAATCGGGAATGAATTTGAATCCATAGAAAAATAATATTTCCCATTTAGGGTATTCTTTAGATAAATTGTTTCTGTCATAGCTCACCTCTTTGTTAATAATGTTTATTACCTTTATTTTATAATTGTAATTGGAAATTCAGACCTTATTTTCATGTTCAATGCTCCGAAGGCAAGTATAGAACTCCGTTTTCAAACCACAGCGTAATTTCTTCAAGCGGGAAATCTGTATACTTTATCTCTTGTTTTGCAATTTGATTCTTATTCCCATCCTCAATTATTAAGTCTGCCGAGCGGTCTTCATTGACTTTTAGCTTGAAAACCTGAAATTCTTCCTGCTTAACTTTTTCGACTAATTGCCAGCTTGCCACTTCGTCAGTGAGCCAATAACACATACATTCTACTGCCAAGAAACGAACACCGTCAGTATAGTTAAAGCCACAGGGATGGCGGTAGTAATGCTCCGTACCTGTGAATTGGTTAAGTTCATATTTTATTTGCTCTGGTGTTTTCATTGTCTTATTCCCTTTTCATTTATATTGGGTATATAGCCACAGCCCTCATAGCTCTTACCACCATCGGGCAAGTTCTGTTTGAGTTCATCTTCTTTTAGAGAACAGTCCAAGCAAATTGTTTCTGTCGTGAAAAAAGACATTATGCGTGCATACAAGTTGTTTCCGCACCTATCACATTGACTTTGTGTGAAAAATTTATCTTCCATTTTATTTCGCCTTTATATTATTTGATAGTTTAATTTAGATTAAGTAATGTCTAACGGCTGTTTCATTCTTGCCCGGTTCCAGAATATTTGTTGCTATTTATTTTATTCCAGGGGTGAGCTTTATCATTCTCCATAGATATTATTTCGGACTTTATTCTTTCAAAGTAAGCTTCCCATTCTTCTTCATCATTATCAAAATATTCATCATTATCGGGCAAATATGCAATAGAATATTCTTCATTTTTTATAATTTCGGTAAACCTTGTTTGTAAGACTTCTATTTCAGATATAATTTGCTCCATTAATGATTTAATTCTCACGGATTGTGATTCTGAAACATTTGAGCGGGGTTTACGAAATTTATCCCAAATAAGACCTGCTAATGAATAAGCATCGTATAATGATAAGCGAACTTTTAGTAAAGTGTGCTTTGCTTCTGTTTGAGTGAAAATTCTTCCTGGCATGATATTGATCCTTTATATTTGTTAAAAAAATTATTCTTATTTCAATAGCACTGGCTATACACCAGTGCTATTTTTCACAATGTTCCGTCTAATAATTATTTGCCACCTCACTCTAAGAAAAGATGGCAAGAGTGATAATAATTACGTACAATAAACATACAGCTATCATAAAGTAGTTCATTAAACCTCCTTTTGAGTATTAGTTGATGAATCGTTAATCATGTAATCACAAGCCTTCTGGGCCTGTGATGCGGCTATCAGTATCATGCGACTATCGTTATGTAAGACTTGAAGCCAGTTTTGTATGTAAGCAGACTGGTTAGATATGGTCTTATGTATACCTGAAATATTACAGAGGTAGGAAGCCCCTATCTCGGCAATTAATTCTTCCTTTGAATAATTCTCCGTTCCGAACTGAATTTCATTAATTACACCACGTCTTGCTAAACGGTGTTTAGCACCTGTCGAATGAACAAGCTCATGGAAAAGTGAAGAATAATAATCATCCGAAGAAAAGAAATTGTCAATGGACTGAATTTCAATTTTATCAAGTCTCGGAAGGTATCTTGGATTCAATAAAAGGTTATTCACTATAATTTCAGGGGGTGCATGATACTTCTCGATGACTTGCTCGGCTTCAATAATTTTGGGATTCATGCGAGTGATAATTCGTTTCTTTAAAACTTCATCAGGTATATAACATTGTGTAATATTAAATACATAATAATATCGTAACAGGAAGTTTATCTTTGCTTCAGGGACTTCATCAAGTTCTTTACCTGATATATTAACAATTGGTTTCCAGAAAACAACAAGTGATGCTTTTTCATCTATTAGAATACTTCCACCCAAATCTTTACACTGTTTAAAGGTCAGCCAAAAGTTAGATTCATAGTCTTGCATTCCTAATAATAAAATATTTATACCTTTATACTCAAGACCTGAAATGAAATTCTTAGGATAAGCTGTAGTCCATGTTTTTTGCCAGGGTACAACACCTTGCCGTAGCTTCTCTATTATTAAATCTGTGATACGTTGATATATGAATAGCATATTTTACCACCTTTCATTTTAAAAAAAGAAGGCTACCTTCGAGTAGCCTTCTTATCCGGGATTCATTTTGTTTCTTCTTTAGTTTCTTGAATTTCAAGTTTTGATAATTCAGTTTGTAATAACTCAATGTCATTCTCAATTTTCTTGATTTTGGTTTGCTCGAAATTTTCTGAATAATCATGCCACCACTTTTTTGTTTTTGCCATTCTTTTGTTGAATCGTTCTTCACTCTTTTTGAGCATTTCTTCAAGTTCAGTTTTTCGCTTTTGGTATTCGTTTGTTGCTTTTTCATCCCGGTCTTTTGCTTGAACTCTCCAGTCCCTGACTTTTATTTTTTCTTTTTCGAGTGAAAAAGTTTTGTTTTCGATGGCTTTATTAAGTGCCTTGATTTTTTGTTTGTTAGAAACTTCTGTTTTGTCGGCAACTGGTTTTTCTTCACTTTCTGTCTTTGTTTTACTGTCAGGTTTTTCTTGACTTTCAGTCTCTTTGTCAGAACTTTTAACGTCGAATGGTTCGTCTTCATCAAAAGGAACTTGTTCTTCTTCATTGAACGGAACTTCAACATTTTCAATTTCTTCGGAAGGAACGACTTCTTCTTCCGGTTCTTCAACTTCGGTAGGTTTTTTCGATTGCTGCTTACTTTTGTTTTTGTCTGCTTTTTTCATATAAAAACTCCATAATTGATTGAAACATATAACTTTAATTAGTTCCTTAATACGTACTAATAACTGAATACAATATACTAAATATTCCTGTAGGGAACAAGAAAAAAATTACATTTAACTCGATTATTTTCAGGTAGTTATGAAGATGCGAGGCTATCGGAAAATGATAAAAGTAAAATTGTCCAAAATTCAAAAATTTAGGGAGGTTTGTTTATACATTCGAGGTGTCTCAGTTTAGGAAAAGGGAAAATGTAGAATAATCTCATATCCGATGATGCTATATGTATAGTGTGTATTTATTTATTCGTTTTAGGTGGTGCTATATGTATAAGGTGTATTTAGTTATTCGTTTTAGGTGGTGCTATATGTATGAGGTATATTCATTTATTCGTTTTGGGTCGAGGTATTTGTATGAGGTTAATAAATTGAGTAAAAAAAAAGTTTTTTTTCCATTTGTATAAAACGACGCATACAGTTTATACAGGTTATACAGAATTTAACCCTTTGAGTATTTAATGAATTTCAATGTCAGGTAGGTTTATATATTTGCAAGAAATAAAAATTATTATATCTTTTATTGAATTTCAAAATGCATTAAAATACACATCAGCAATTAACAATAGTAGACATACTCAAGCCAAGAGGTACAGTTTATTCAAGCAAACAAGTAAATCTTAAAAAGTAGAATATTCAAGAAACTGACGGAGGTCGATATTGAAGTATTTGGAGTAATATTTTTTAAATATTGCTTGACTAATATTGTTTCTTTTTTTAAAAGATTTTGCAAATATCTTATTTTCATAATCATAGACAAAACATTCTTGTAGAGAAGGAGTATAACGTAAATACATATTAGTTTTTTCTATATCATTTTCGAACATTTGTTTTTTGCAAATTTCAATAAACATAACAGGGCAGTTATAATTTTTTAAGTCATTATTTGGGATGAATCTTATGAATATATCAGGTACAAATTTTTTATTTTTATAAATTCTACCATTATATTCAATTAATGGATAAATGATGCTTAATTCTGAAATAGCACTAAAATTCATTATATTATTTTTAAAGTAATTATTAAAATTTACAATCAGGTTTGACATTATTCTTTGGTGTTCTGAGTCTGCAAGCCCTCTTAATCTTGGAGTATTTGGTGGATAAATTATAAGTGTCCCTTCATCCATCTAAATTGAAATTATATCTTTTTTATTTATTTTACCTTGCTTAAAATAAGTATACATTTTATTTCCTGATACATTCAAAAAATATTCTTAGTCTTTTACATATAAAATCCATATTTAATTGGTGGTACATCTGTAGGAGAGAGATATTTCATTATTTCACCTACTTTACGTGAACATGAGATTGTAATTGGAT
>JBEKWK010000006.1:0-19495 GCA_049513175.1 FCB group bacterium | reverse complement strand
AATATCCTGGCACACTTTATCGCCTTTTTCTGCGGCTTTCATAACAATCGGAGTAAGCATCTGGTATTCGAAATTACGTTCTGCATAAGCTTTAACAATAGTTCTCGGTTGATTGATATTTATCGTCGGGAATAATTCGGTCAGTTGTTTAGTTAATACAGTCGGATTTCCTCTTCCGTCCAAAGCCCTGGCTACAGCCGTTAAACCTTCACGACCAATCCATGCACCGCTTCCTTCATCATCGAGTTCAATTCCCCAGCCTCCACATCGGATTAACTTATCTTTTCCGACTTTTCCGACTGATATAGAACCGGTACCTACAATAAGCACAATCCCCTGCTCTCCTCCGAAAGCACCCTCCAGAGCCAATTCCGCATCACTTAATACCAGCAAATCATTTAATACGACATTTTGTCCGCGTCCCAAAGTTTTTAATAATTGAGTTGAACGCATTTTTTCTTCTTCCAGCCATACTCCTGCTAAACCGATGACAACAGCATCGAGTTCTACGGTGTCAATATCCGCCTGCTGACAAAGGTCGGATATAACATTCAATAACCTTTCACAAGATTCTCCAACACCAACGGTTCCCACACGGGTAGTGCCGGCATTAGATATTGATATAATTTTCCCTTTTCTTGAAAGTACTCCGCGTGTTCTTGTACCACCGCCGTCAATGCCTATTATCGTGTAATCATCTTTTAACGCCATTTAATACTCAGCTTTATTCGAAAAATTTAAATTTGTTATTTAAAACTCAAATATTGTGCCAATAAAAATTAATGTTTCTCCATTTTTTAACTGCATATAATTGAAACAAGATTCTTCATTAGAAAAAAAATATTTTAGTATCTTTATTAATTATTAACATTTCTTAGTTATATTATATGAAAATTTAAATAATGAGAAAAATTTGTTGGTTACATAACTGATATGTAGATTTGTAATTCTATATTATTTAGCAGATATAAATAAATTCAATAAAACAAATAATCATAATAAAAATTTTGGAGTCTTCAATGGGAAAATCAAAGAAAAAAGATGAAAAAGATAAAAAAAATATCAAGTATGTTTATTATTTTGGAGGTGGGAAAGCCGAAGGTGCGGCAGAATTGAAAAGCCTGCTCGGCGGCAAAGGTGCTAATCTTGCAGAAATGGTAAATATAGGATTGCCCGTCCCCGGTGGTTTTACTTTATCTACGGAAGTATGCACTTATTTTTATGATAATAACAAAACTTATCCTAAATCTCTCTACAAAGAAGTTGACAAAGCTTTAGAAAGATTAGAAAAGGAAATGGGAGCTAAATTCGGTGATGCCGAGAATCCTTTATTAGTATCAGTTCGTTCAGGAGCCAGGGCTTCAATGCCAGGTATGATGGATACCGTTCTTAACTTAGGATTGAATGACACAACTGTTCAGGGATTGATAGAACAGAGTCAAAATCCCCGTTTTGCTTATGATGCTTACCGCCGCTTTGTATCTATGTACGGCGATGTGGTAATGGAATTGAAACCCCAGACAAAAGATGATTTAGACCCGTTTGAAGTAATACTCGATGCAAAGAAAAAATCACGTGGCGTTGAATTAGATGTTGATTTGACGGCGGAAGATTTGAAAGAATTGGTTAGCGAATACAAAATTGCAATCAAAGATAAATTAGGTCTTGATTTTCCTGAAGACCCGAAGGAACAGCTCTGGGGTGCAATAGGTGCGGTATTTGGCTCCTGGCAAAATAATAGGGCAATTATTTACAGAAAATTAAATGATATTCCGGATTGGTGGGGAACCGCAGTTAATGTTCAATCAATGGTATTCGGCAATCTCGGCGAAGATTCGGGTACAGGTGTCGCATTTACAAGAGATGCCGCTTCGGGAGAAAATTATTTCTACGGTGAATTTTTAATGAATGCCCAGGGGGAGGACGTTGTTGCAGGTATCAGGACACCATTACCAATACCTCAATTAGCAGAAAAAGATTCTACATCATATAATCAGCTAATGCAAATTCGTGATACACTTGAAAAGCATTATCATGATATGATGGATATAGAATTTACGATTCAAAAAGGCAAATTATATATGCTTCAATGCAGAGTCGGAAAACGAACTGCGATGGCTGCAATCAAGATTGCATTTGATATGGTCCATGAAAAATTAATCAAACCTGCTGAAGCTTTAATGAGAATTGAACCTGACCAACTAAATCAATTATTGCGTCCTGTGTTTGATTTGAATGAAAAGAAAAAAGCGTTGGAAGAAAAACGGCTTCTTGCAAAAGGTCTGAATGCAGGTCCCGGTGCCGCAACAGGAAAAATCGTTTTTAATGCCGAGGATGCTGAAGAATGGGCGAAAAGAGGCGAGCAGGTTATATTAGTCAGAATTGAAACTTCGCCCGAAGATATTGGTGGAATGAATGCCGCAGAAGGTATTTTAACCGCAAGGGGTGGAATGACTTCCCATGCCGCACTCGTAGCAAGGCAGATGGGCAAGGTTTGCGTTGCGGGATGCGGAGTATTATTGATAGATTATAAAACACGCGAGATGAGAGTTGAGGGAAAAGATTTCTTAATCAAAGAAGGGGATTATATATCTATTGATGGCTCTACAGGCGAAGTCATCAATGGCAGAATACCTACAAAACCAAGTGAAGTCGTAGAAGTTTTAGTTACTAAAACTCTCGATGCCAAGGATGCCCCCACCTATCTGATATATGACCAGATTATGAAATGGGCTGATAAATTCAGGAGGCTGAATGTCAGGACTAATGCTGACCAGCCTGACCAGGCGGCTAATGCTGTATCATTCGGTGCAGAAGGAATCGGCTTATGCAGGACAGAACATATGTTCTTCGGTGAAGGAAAAATAGGTCCGATGAGAGAAATGATTCTTGCAAATACGGTCGAAGAAAGAAAAGCCGCATTGTCAAAATTACTTCCTTTACAGCGTGAAGATTTTGAAGGTATATTTGAAGCTATGGATGGCAGACCGGTAACAATCAGAACTATTGACCCACCATTGCATGAGTTCTTACCGCATGATGACGCAGGGCAAAAAGAGCTTGCAAAAATGATGAATATTTCCGCTAAATTAATAAAGGAAAGAGTTGAAGCACTTCATGAATTTAATCCTATGCTCGGACTACGAGGTTGCAGGCTTGGCATTATGTTTCCCGAAATAACAGAAATGCAATCGAGAGCTATTTTTGAAGCAACAGTCAACGTTATAAGAAAAGGCAAAAAGGTTTTACCTGAAATTATGATTCCTCTTGTAGGGCATGTCAAAGAACTAAAGAATCAGGAAATTGTAGTCAGAGCAACAGCCGAACAGGTAATGAAAGAAAGCGGAATTAAATTCGATTACCTTGTAGGTACAATGATTGAAATACCACGCGGTGCAATTACTGCGGCGGCGATTGCAGAAGTAGCGGAATTTTTCTCATTCGGCACGAATGATTTAACGCAGACTGCATTAGGAGTAAGCCGCGACGATGCCGGACGTTTCCTACCACAATATGTAAACATGGAGATTTACAAAATTGACCCCTTTGTGTCCATTGACCAGGAAGGTGTCGGTTTCTTAATGAAACATGCTGTCGAAGAAGGCAGAAAAACCCGCAAGCATATCAAGCTCGGCATTTGCGGTGAGCATGGCGGGGAGCCTGCATCCGTTGAATTTTGCCATAGAATTGGATTAAATTATGTTTCATGCTCCCCGTTCAGAGTCCCGATAGCAAGATTAGCGGCGGCGAGAGCAAGCATTAAAGATGATTTGGCAGGACATTCCGGAAAGAAAGATAAAAAAGATAAGAAAAGCAAAAAGAAATAGGCTCTAAATAATTTTTATAAACCTCGTTCCCAAGCTCCTGATTGGGAATGTTTATGTTACTAAGCGGGAGCTTTGTAACAAGTTGAAAGTTTAGCTTGACATATCATTACATTAAATGGCACTTTTTTTTAAAATCAAGTGCCATTTTCTTTTGAGATTTTTCAATATCTTAAGAAAATTTTTGGCACTTTTGTCACCATTTGACACCTTTTTTTGATTTTTTTTCATGTCTGCACTGTGATTCACTTTATAAACTTTATGAACTTTACAAACTCCAACAATAACGGTACAGACATGTCTGTTCCCTACACCCTCCAATTTCCGCCAATTCCAACTTGCCCGGTTGGTCTGCAATTATTTTATTTCAAAGAACTTATCTTATGTTACCCGCCAAAACCGCCAAAAAAAGTGATTTTTTTCATTTTTTGACTAATTTCTTTTTTAATCTCTCCTTAAGTATTATAAAATTTCGGATGATTAGCCACGAGATTTTTTTAACTTAGCGTTACTTTGCGTCAAACTCTGCGTACTTAGCGGTTAAATCTTATTTAAATCACTTAAACGCAAAGTAAACGAAGTACACGCAAAGATTCGCAAAGAATTAAAACACTGATAGCTTCTCCATTTCAAAGAACTGATGCAAAAATAAAACACAAATTTTAAATAGTTTTTTCAACCGTTTTTTAATTATTTTTTCAACCATTTTTTCAACCATTTTTTCAACCGTTTAAAAAAGTATTTAATGTCTGGAGAGCAATGAATTGGAACAGTTGTCGGTTTTCAGTTATCAGTTATCGGAAAGAAGGTAGAAAATACGACGCTTTTTTACTAAAAATAATTACAAAATTAGGGAAGAAAAATGTAAAATAACTATTCAGTTTTTTTGATAATATAAATGAACCCATGATTTTTATTCATATTTATCTCTCCACACATAATCTTATTAGGAATTATTATATGCTTCAATAAATTCGTCACGGTTAATTCCTGCTTGAGTACAAATTAATCTTAATAAGGCTCCATTTATTATGGAATGATTTGGGATTGTTAAAGGAGTTTTATTGCCTTCAGAATCTATTCTCATCATAGAAATATGTTCTTTTTCTCTAACAATATCAAATCCTAATTTTTTCAAAGTTTTTATCACTCTTCTTTTTGGGGCTTCAGAAGGGAACTTTGCAATCATGCAATAGCCTCTTCTTCAATAAAGGCTTCAATAATTGCAGATTCATTATCTAAAACTTCTTTTCCAAAAGTTTCAATATGGAATTTCAATGCAGACTTAGCATCTTGCAAAGCAGCTTGATGTGTTTTTCCCTGACCTGCAACTATACCTTGAATGCCAAGAGGATATGCAATATAACCATTAGTATGTCTCTCAACAACAAATTTTATACTCAATTTTTTGACTCCAATTATGAAAGTTACACAGACAATAAACTCACAAATTAGTTTGACGAAATTATAATTAACTGATTGTTACTATGTTCTTGTTCATAAACGTAAGAAGCAAAAGAAAAAAATTCCTAACTCCTAATTCCAAACTATTATATTTATTCTTTAACAAACATCTTCGTTTGTTCACCAATCCTTATTAAATAAACTCCTACAGGCAAGAATTCAACATTTATATGTGTGGCTGTGCTTTCGGCAGTAGCTGATATTACTTTATTTCCAAGCATATCATAAATATTAATATTTTTTCCTATAATATTTGCAGAATTAATATTTAGAAAATCGCTTGCGGGATTAGGATAAATTATATTTTCAGTTATTTGTACTTTATCTTTTACGGCCGTTATATCACTTATTTTTGCTCTGAATATTCCTCCTTGAGTTCCTGCATAAATATTATTTCCATCAATAGAAAAAGAGTAAACACCTAAGCTTGTTAATCCTATGTTTTTTGCTAACCAAATGTCTCCATTATCTGTGGATAAAAATATCCCTCCACTAAAAGTACCTGCAAAAATATTATCTCCAATACTAGTTAATGTGCGTATATATAAATCTTTTAATCCGATAATTTTCGTATTCCAAATATTACCATTATCTGTTGATAAATATATTCCTTTATCCCAAGTACCAATAAAAATATTATTTTCATTTGCCAATATTGATTTTACATTCAAGTTGGAAAATCCTTTGTTTACCCAATTGTCACTATTATCTATTGAAAGAAATACTCCTCTATTTGTACCGGCAAAAATATTATTTCCACTTTTTGTAATTGAATAAATACAAGCATTAGATAAACCTATATTTTTTTGTACCCAAATATCTCCATTATTTGTTGACATGTAAAAACTCTCATTAGTCCCTATATACATATCATTTTCATCTATTAATATTGATTGAATAACTGGAACATTTATACCATTATTTTTTTGGATCCAATTCATTCCATTATCTGTTGATAAAAATATACCACCACCTGATGTACCTGTATAAATATTTTTTCCATTATATGCAAAAGATAAAATTTGATTACTAGTTAATCCCATATTTGATTGAGTCCAGTTATTTCCATTATCTGTTGATAGAAATATACCGTAATCATAGGTACCAGCGAGTATAATATCTTGAAAAGTTAATAATGAAGTAATCTCTAATGTTCTCAATCTTATTTTTTTTTCAGTCCAATTGTTTCCATTATCTGTTGACAGAAATATTCCTCCATTAGTTCCTGCAAATATATTGTTACCACTAATAGTTATAGACATTGCATCAAGATATAATAATCCAGTGTTTATTTGAGTCCAGTTATCACCATTATCTGTAGAAAGAAATATTCCGGAATAATAAGTTCCTGCATAAATATAATTGCCGTTTATTGTTATAGTATTAACATAATAGTAATTAATCAAACCTTTGTTTTTTTGTATCCAGCTATCTCCGTTGTCAGTTGACAAAAATATACCGGCACTATCTGTACCGGCGTAAATAATATTACCATTAATTGCTAATGATGTAATATTGGAGTCAATTAATCCATTATTTTTTCTTTTCCATGTGAGTCCGTTATCTGAGGACATAATTATTCCAAAACCATAAGTGCCTACGAAAATGTTGTTTTCGCTTATTACTATTGTTGAAACAGCCAAATATGGTATCTCTGTATTTATATCCGACCAGCTTGTACCGTTATTAGTTGATAGACATAATCCCATATCTGTTCCGGCAAAAATATTATTCCCGTTTATTGCTAATGCAGTAGGATTCCAGCTTGATAATCCTGAATCCTTTTCCATCCAACTATTACCATTGTCAGTGGACTGAAAAATTCCCCACCAGGCTGAGACAATAAAAATATTATTCCCACTTATTATTATTGAATGAACATCTCTTGCAAGGTTAGGTAATCCGCTATCCCTCTCTACCCAGTTATTACCATTATCTGTGGACAGGTACAATCCTCCATGAATACCGGCAAAAATATTATTCCCGTTTATTGCAATTGAATTTACTTCTTCTGCATTTAATCCATTATTACATGGCTCCCATTGGGCATAAGTTGTATGAAAGGATGAAATCATCGAAAAGAAGATTAGGACGAGAATAAGAGACTTTGTTTTCATTACTGCCTCAAGTAAATGAAAATTAATTTAATAATTTTGCATTAAATTAATGAAAATATAATTATATAAAAAATTTAATCCACAAGATGATTCTTTAATGCGTAATGAGTGATTTCCGAATTATTTTTCAGATTCATTTTTTCTAAAATTCTGATTCTGTATGTACTGATTGTGTTCGCACTGAGAGATAATTCTTTTGCAATATCGGAAACGGTTTTGCCCGAAGCTATCATGCACATCACCTGGAACTCACGGTCGGACAGCGTTTCATGCAAAGGCGTTTCGCCTGCGATATCGAGGTTGGAAGCTAATAATTCCGCAAGATAAGGCGAAATATATTTTCTGCCGCGTGCAACTTTGCGAATTGCGTCTATCATTTCTTCGGGTTCGCTTTCTTTATTCATATATCCCGAAGCACCTGCTTTGAGTACACGCACAGCATATTGTTCCTCCGGAAAAACAGTAAATACAAGAACGGGAAGTTCGGGCTGGATAATTCTCAATTCTTTTAATGTATCGAGTCCGTCCTTGCCGGGCATGGAAATATCGAGGATAACGACATCATATTTTTTGCTCCTGACTTTTTCAAGAAGTTCGTTGCCGGAGCTTGCCTCGTCAACTACGGTTATGTCTTGTGTTTCTTCAAATATTTGTTTTAAGCCTTTTCTGACCACAGCATGGTCGTCGGCAATAACAATTTTAATCATTTATAATCTCCTTTTGTGGTGCAGGGATTCTTAAAGTAACAGAAGTTCCCAAACCTTTTTCACCCTTAATTTCAACAACGCCTCCAAGGAAGTCTGCTCTTTCCTGGATACCTAAAAGCCCTAAGGATTTAAAATTATTTAATTGACCTGCATCTATTCCAACTCCATTATCTACAACTTTAAGCTCTATTTCTCCGCCGGTTTTACTCAAGCTAACATCCACCCTTGTGGCTTTTGCATGCCTTGTTATATTAGTCAGGGTTTCCTGAAAAATTCTGAAAACTGCAGTGGCACGCGGGTCATCCAAAAATATATCCTTAGGCTCAAAAACCACTTTACATCTGATAGCAGTTCGTTTCTGAAATTCGCTTGCCTGCCATTCTATTGCCGCAATCAGCCCGAAATGGTCTAATATGGACGGTCTCAATTGGGTAGATATTGTTCTGACTTTTTTTATCGTGGTTTCTATAAGCTCAGTCATTTCCTTAATTTTTTTGGTAAGAACATCTTCTTTTATTTTTGCTTTTTTAGCAAGCCAGGCAAGGTCTAATTTCAAAGCTGTGAGTGCATACCCGAGCTCATCATGAATTTCGAACGCTATTCTTTTCTTTTCGTCCTCACGTGCAGTTTGCAAATGGGAAGCAAGTCCCCTGAGTTGTTCTCTCGAATTTTTCAACTCATCCTCATAACTTTTTCTGATGCTTATATCTCTAACAATAGCAATCATACCTGTAGTTTGGGACATTTCATTTTTTAAACCTGCGATTGATATCTCGACAGGAACTATATTACCTGATTTTTTGATAGCAAATGTTTCATTACGGGAAGAGCTTTCATATAACTGTAATATGTGCTGAAGATTTGAAGGAATATTTAGATTACCGTTCACAGGGAAAAATTTAGCGAATGCCTCACTTAGCATATCCTCCCGGTTGTATTCAAAAAGATATGACATGGCTTTATTAATTTCAATTATATTACCGTTTACATCGGTGAGTACAATTCCGTCAGGGGCTGTAGTAACGAGAGTCCTGAATTTTTCTTCGCTGTTTTTGAGAGTATCTTCGGCTATCTTTGACTCTGTAATATCCCTGTCAATTGAAGAAACACCTATCTTTTTTCCTGTTGCATCCACAAAGGGACAAATTGAAATTGAAACATATATTTGCTTCCCGTCTTTTCTTATACGAATGCTTTCGAATCTTTCAATCTGCTGCTTACGTATGACCTTGTCAATGATTGCCATTATTTCATTTCGGTTTTCAAGAGGTATAAGCATTGCAATTGATTTGCCTACAATTTCATGTGAAGCATAGCCGTAAATTTTTTCAGCACCGGGATTCCAGGTAAGGACAGTTCCGCCAAACGCCATACCATAGACAGCGTCAACCGTAGATTCGACCACTGATGCAAGCAGGTTCCAGGTATGTTCAAGTCTCATTCTTTCCGATACATCTCTTGCAATAGCAATTGCACCGAAAACATTACCGTCATTGCCCTTTAAAGGGACACCGATTCCCTCCCAATAGCTTTCACCGATAATTCCATACATTGACGGCAGAAATTTTATGCCTTTTTCGATTTTGCTTGTTTCCATTGCAAGTCTGCAATAATAATCAATGAATGGTTCATCAATAATCGAAAATGCGTAATCAAAGGTTTTACCGATTGCATTAGTATTTTTTATTAATGCTTCTTTATTCGCCCATAAAATTCTTGCATTATTGTCAACCTGTAATATCATATCCGGGACACCGTCAAGAACTGCCTGGAGCTGAGCCCTGTCCCTCTGCCTTCTCATTTCGGCAATTTTTCTTTCAATAACTTCGTTCTTAAATTCTCTCCATCTGCGTACAGCAAAAATTAATAGTGCAATATTTATAATTGTTATTGCAAAAATAAATTTTGATTCGCCTCTGCTGTCTATTTTATTTAAATATTCTTGCAGATAATAAAGACCGTCAAACAATACAACCACGATATAAATAAAAGTGGATGAAACGAGTAAAATAATAATCTCCCTGAAGGTCTTATTATTCTTCCAGAATTCATTCCTGTTTTTATTTGTATTTTTCATCGGCTTTATATTATTTATATATATAGATATATAATTTACAAAATTTTAAGTTGTTTTTTTCTAAAAAATTCTAAATAGAAAACGAATTAAAACGAATAATGTTAAAAAAAATACCCGATTTATCTGAATCGGGTATTTTAAAAAAACAAAAGTAAAATATAATTTATTGAGATTTTCTCACAATTCTAAAGCCGATATTGTAATTACCATCTACCTGACCCCAACCCTCCCTGTAAGCTGCAGTAGCTGACAGGGGGTCCGAATCGTAAGCACCTCCGCGAACAGACCTGTCTTTTGTATCACTTGTCGCAGGTCCTGTTGGGTCTTTAACCGGATTTGAAAGATTATCGTAAGCAGCTACATCAAAAAAATCATTGCACCATTCGGATACATTGCCGTGCATATCATACAAACCCCAGGCGTTCGGATTTTTCAGACCTACATTGTGGACTATATTGTTTGAATTCTGGGTTGTCCACCCGTAATCAAAAATAGCACCACCCCACCTTGTGGTATCACCGGCTCTGCATGCATATTCCCATTCAGCCTCAGTCGGCAGTCTATAGCCGTTTGCATTAAAATTACATGTAATATCATAATCAGGACCGGTTCCTGAAAATACATAACAGGTATCATATCTTTCCATTTTTGACAGGTCATTACAAAATTGTATCGCCTTCAGCCATGTTACACTTTCTACAGGATTATTATCATCAACTACTCTGCTTGGATTCGAATTAGCTTCCACCTTCTTATATTGTTTTTGAGTTACTTCACATTTACCAATTAAAAAAGGATATGAAATTGTAACATTGTGTGCAGGTCTGGCAGCATCGAAATTGGAAGAATCTTTGTTATCCCCCATAATAAAATTTCCGGCTGCAATCTGAACTAAATCTACAACCGGCTTTATTTGCTGAACCGTGAAATATGCACTATTTGATGCAATTTTAATATTATTGAGGTAAGTATAAACAACTATTTTCCCTGAGACAGCATTTGTGGGTACAATTACAGATATAGATTTATTGCTCCAGGCTTTAATGCTGTCTGCCCGTATTCCGTTAAATTCCACCCAGCTTTGACCTTGAACATCATAGAAATTATTTCCTGTAATACCGATTTGTTGTCTCGGTTGGGCAATATCCTGTGGAAGATAATCAATATATGGAGCCGTAGGAGCATCAGTATGGGTTGCAACTATAGCAAGGTTAATACCATTAGTTGCTTTCCCGTTTATATTTACTACAACATTACCTGTAGCAGCATCATTGGGAACAAAAAACACAATTTCCGTACTGCCCCATCTGTAATAATTAGAATCGGCAATTTGAACACCGTTAACCGAAACAAAACTTGAACCACGTGTATCTTGAAAATTCATGCCGCTGATAAGAATTGCCTGGCTTTTATAAGCTGTTTGAGAAGATAGCGAACTTATTTGTGGGTCTGTACTGTTATTAACCGGATTATTTTTACTGCTACAAGATAGAATCAACAATAGAATTGACATAGATATTATTGCTTGTAATAGGATTGATTTCAGTCTTAAATAAAATGTCATAAAGGTTCCTTAAAAAAAATTAAATAAATAAGAAGTTCAAAAATATTGATTTATTCTTAAAGTAAAAATTATAACAAGAAAAAAAAGTAATCCTGTAACCATTGTACAACCAATGGTTCATTGAATTATACATATTTTTTAAACAAAATATGAATAAGAAAAACATTATATTAAACAGATAATCAATTAACTTGCAATTATTCCGTCTAATGAATGTTTTACAAATAATATTTACTAAATTATCTTTTGAGAATGGAAATGGAAATAGGCAAAAGCGATACTAAAGCGATTGAGGATTTATCAGTAGCTATAAACAAAGTCAGGAAAGAAATCGGAAAAGTTATAATAGGACAAACAGAAATAATTGACCAATTAATTATGGCATTATTTGCAAAAGGGCATTGCCTGGTAATCGGAGTACCCGGATTGGCAAAAACTCTTTTGATACGCACTCTTTCACAGGCTTTAGACCTGAAATATGCAAGGATTCAATTCACGCCCGATTTAATGCCCGGTGATATTACAGGTAATGAAGTGATAGAAGATAATTTAAGCACAGGTGAAAAAATGTTCAGATTTGTAAGGGGTCCCGTTTTTGCAAATATTGTTCTTGCCGATGAAATTAACCGTACACCTCCCAAGACACAAGCGGCTTTACTTGAGGCAATGCAGGAACATGAAGTAACTGCGGCAGGTACTACATATAAACTCGAAGAGCCATTTTTTGTTTTAGCAACACAAAATCCTATCGAACAGGAAGGAACATATCCCCTTCCTGAAGCACAACTCGACAGATTTATGTTCAATATTTGGCTGGATTATCCATCAAAAAATGAGGAGGTTGATATAGTCAAATCAACAACGACCGAATATATACCCGATGTACAAAAAGTATTATCTGCCAAAGAAATAATTGAATTTCAAGATTTGATTCGCAGGGTACCGATTGCAGATAACGTTATTGATTTTGCAGTGAATCTTGTAAGAAAAACCCGTCCCGAGAACGGTTCAATTCAGCTTATAAAAGATTTTATAAATTATGGTGCAGGACCGAGGGCTTCACAATATTTAATTTTAGGAGCAAAATCGAGGGCAGCTGTTCAGGGCAGATACACGCCTGATATTGACGATATTCGTGCCGTAGCTTCACCTGTTTTACGTCATAGGCTGGTTACTAATTTCAATGCCGAAGCTGATAATATCAGCCCAAATGAAATTGTTACAAAACTTCTTGAAACTGTTTAAAGGTATTATTCAAATAATTTTTATTACACGCTGAGAATTAATCTTATAATGAGTTTTCAATAATTGGAAACCAACCAAGCCTTTCTTATTTTTGATGTGTAATAATTTTCTAATATTGAGTTTTATTGAATGAAAAATATTCGCAATTTTTGCATTATTGCACACATTGACCACGGTAAATCAACTCTCGCCGACAGACTCCTTGAGAGAACAGGACGAGTATCAAAAAGAGAAATGATAATGAATCAAATTCTCGATGATAATCCTCTTGAACAGGAACGTGGTATAACAATAAAGCTTCACGCCATCCAAATGGATTATACCGCAAAAAATGGTGAAACATACGATTTGAACTTAATAGATACTCCCGGTCATGTTGATTTTACTTACGAAGTTTCACGTTCTCTTGCAGCTTGCGAAGGTGCGTTATTAATTATAGACGCAACACAGGGAGTCGAAGCACAGACGATTAGTAATCTTTATCTCGCTGTTGATGCGAACATTGAAATAATACCAGTTATTAATAAAATTGACCTTCCGAGTGCCGCAACAACAATAGAAGATGTAAAAAAACAAATCATGGATTTAATCGGTTGTAAAGAAGAAGAAATATTACTTACTTCTGCTAAACAAGGCATCGGTATTGATGAAATACTCGAAGCAATTGTTGAAAGAATTCCTCCTCCCGTAGGCGACCCCGAAGCACCTTTGAGAGCCTTGATATACGATTCGATTTTCGATTCTTATAAAGGTGTTGTCATCAATGTCAGGATATTTGACGGTACAATTAGTGAGAAAGATAAAGTTCTGTTCATGGCGACAGGCATGGCATATGATGTAGAAGAAGTCGGCATCCTGTTTATGAAGCGGCATCGCACAAAAGAGCTAACAGCAGGCAACGTAGGTTATTTTACAGGAAGCATCAGGAATCTTCAAGATACAAAGGTCGGTGATACTGTTACACATTTTCACAGACCTTGTTCAGAATCCATAAAAGGATTTCGTGTTGTGAAGCCTATGGTATTCAGCGGAGTATATCCGGCTGATGCAGACGACTTCGAATCTTTGAGGGAATCTCTTTCGAAACTTGTATTAAATGATGCCGCAATAACTTTTGAACCGGAAACTTCAAATGCCCTTGGCTTTGGCTTCAGGTGTGGTTATCTTGGGCTTTTACACATGGAGATTGTACAGGAAAGACTTGAAAGAGAATTTAACCAAAATATTGTTACAACGGTTCCAAACGTAATGTACAAAGTAATAAAAACAAACGGTGAAGAACAATTTATTGATAATCCCGCTCAATTACCTTCACCCGGTATTATTGATGCATTACAGGAACCATTTCTCAAAGCCACAATCCTGACACCGAATGAATACGTAGGCAATATAATGAAACTTTGCATGGACAGAAGAGGACTTTTTAAAAATCAAACTTACCTGTCACAAGACAGAGTTGACCTGGAATATGAATTGCCGCTTTCAGAAGTAGTTTTCGATTTCTACGATAAACTTAAATCTTTATCACGTGGTTATGCCTCTTTGGATTATGAATTTTTAGATTACAGAACAGAAGAGCTTGTCAAGCTGGACATATTATTAAATGGCGAACAAGTTGATGCACTATCATCAATTGTTCATAGGTCAAAATCTTTTGATTGGGGCAGAAAATTATGCTCTAGGCTGAAGGAATTAATTCCGCGACAAATGTTTGAGGTTGCAATTCAGGCGGCTATTGGTTCGAAGGTAATTGCAAGAACTAATGTAAAAGCTATGAGGAAAAATGTTACTGCGAAATGCTACGGAGGTGATATTTCCCGAAAAAGAAAATTATTAGAGAAACAAAAAGAAGGTAAAAAACGTATGAAACTTGTAGGAAAAGTTGAAATTCCACAGGAGGCTTTTTTAGCCGTTTTAAGTATTGAAGAATAAAAGAGATTTAAAAATTATTTCGTAAATTATGCAAATTTATATAGTCAAACATTTTTATAATTTTATATTTTAATTATCATGGACATAACTAAAGACAAACCAAAAAATATTAAAGATAAGAAAAAGAAGAAAGCTCAGCCTCAAACTTTTTCACAAATTATTTGGTCCTGGACAAAAACTATCGTGGGTGCAATCATAGTAGTTACAATTCTGAACGGTCTTGCAATCGCTTCATTTGTCGTTCCGACAGGTTCAATGGAAAAAACCGTAATGACGGGTGATTTTCTGTTTGTAAATAAATTTATTTACGGACCAACTACACCACAGGTAATACCGTTTTTCAATATACCATTACCTTTTTATCATTTCCCGGCATTCCGCCAACCTGAAAAGGGCGATGTCATTGTATTTATTTTTCCCGGTAATCGCGATGAAATTGAACCCTCTGAATTTCAATATTATCTGAAAAGGTGTGTTGCAACTCCGGGAGATACTCTCGAAGTAAGGCAAAAGCATTTATTCGTAAACGGCAAGGAAATGGCTTTGGCTCCTCATGGCGAATATGATGAATCCATACCTGAAACTCCTGCCGATAAATGGCAGACATTCCCATACGGCAGAGGCTATACCCGTGATAATTACGGTCCCATTCGTATTCCCAAAAAAGGTGATATAATTCAACTGAATCCTCAAAATGTAAATGAATGGATGGTATTCATCGGCAGGGAAGGGCATAACGTTACTACTACAGGCAGTGCTGTTTTTATTGATGGTAAGGAAGCAAATACATATAAAATAAATCGTGATTACTGTTTTGGAATGGGTGATAACAGGGACCATAGTCTCGATAGCAGGTATTGGGGATTTATTCCTGTTGAAAATGTAGTCGGAACTCCAATGATCGTTTATTGGTCCTGGGACACTGCATTGCCACTTTCAAAATTAATTGATAAAATCGCATCAGTTCGCTGGTCAAGAATAGCGACTATTATTCGCTAAATCAGAATTATCGGAAAAATAATGTATGGCATTTATCTGCATTTCCCTTTTTGCATCAGTAAATGCCATTACTGCGATTTTTATTCGATAACAGAACTAAGCCCGATTGATAATTTTGTTAATGCTCTCTGCAAAGAAATACAATTACAAGACAGCATTTCACGGATACACAAACCAAAAGTAGACACCATATTTTTAGGAGGCGGTACTCCTTCCCTATTAAAACCATCACAACTTGAAATCATTATCGAGACTCTTTATAAATATTTCGATATAGCTCAAAATACCGAATTCACAATCGAATGTAACCCCGGAACTCTTACAGAGACTTCTTTAAAAGAATTCAGAGGACTTGGAATAAACAGGTTGAGTATCGGTGTGCAATCTTTTAATCAGGATGAATTAAAATTTCTACAAAGAATTCATACTACTGATGATGCCGTCAAATCTATTGAAATTGCAAGAAAATCCGGTTTCGAAAATATCAGCATTGATTTAATTTTTTCTATCCCAGGTCAGACCTTAGAAAGTTGGAATAACACATTGGAAAAAACTATCTCGATGGAGCTTGAGCATATCTCGGCATATAGCCTGATTTATGAAAAGGACACTCCTTTGTATAACGATTGGTTGAATCATAAAGTCGAAAAAACCGACGAGGAAACTGAAGCAAAATATTATGAAACGTTAATTGAAAAGCTGGTCAATCATGGATTAGAGCATTATGAAGTTTCAAATTTTGCAAAACCGAATAAGAAATGCAGGCACAATTTGAAATATTGGCAGGGTGAAGAATATTTCGCTTTCGGTCCATCAGCAAACGGTTACCTTAACAACACAAGATATTGGAATGTAAAAAATCTGAAATTATATTTTGACAGCATAAATCAAAATAAATTACCAATTGAGGGTAGTGAACATATTTCAAGAGAGACAAAAATAATTGAACGAGCTTTTCTCGAACTGAGAGCAGAAGGTATTAGAATTCAGAAATTCAAGGATGATTTTCAATTCGATATATTAACTGAATTGAAAGAATATATTAGAGATTATGAAAAAGAAGGATTTATAAAATTAAGCGAGGATAAAATAAAACTCACTACCAAAGGATATTTACTCTGCGAAGAAATCAGTGTTCAAATAATGTCTGCAATTGAAAAGAGACTAAAATTTAAATGAACATTATTTTTTTGTCAAATTAAGAGCCGCTATACCCGTTTCCTGTATTACACCATTCATAAAAATTTCCGGTATCACAATTTTGCAGGGAATATGGTAAACTTCTACTCCTGCTTCGCGGAACATCTCGATAGTTCTCCTGTGAGAATCAACCCATTGTCCGTTTGTATTTTCATCGTAAAATTTCTGGCCGTCTTTGTGTATTACAACTTCGGCAATGCCTGTTTGAATTATAGCCCTGGCACAATCGGCACATGGTGTCCATGGGACATATATTTTACAGCCTTTTAAAACAGTCCCGCGTCTTGCGGCATTATAAATTGCATTCCTTTCGGCATGCTCAACCCAATAATATTTTTCTCCGCCTTCGCGGGAAAGACGCTTCCCGTCAGTATCGCTTTCTATTCCTCGTGATAAAGAATTATAACCCGTTGATACCAGAACATTGTCGGAATCCACAATCACTGAACCTACATGAGTATGTTCGTCCTTACTGCGCATTCCAATCAGGTAGCACATTGTTATATAAAGTTGGTCCCAAGTTGGTCTTTTCATTTGAATTTTCTAAAGAATTGAACAATATAATAATGCAATGTACGAAAGAATAGAAAAAAACTAAAATAATAATACCTATTTGAGTAAAGAGTGTTGTACTGAAATATCTTAATCAAACTATCATTTACTTGCTTTGTTATTATTATTATTTTAATTTAGTACCCGGACAAGGATTATAAAATATAAACCTATAAAAGAATTAGACTGATAGCTGATGAAGAATCTTCTTATAATTGCATATTATTTCCCGCCATCAGGTGGACCGGGAGTTCAAAGAGTTTTGAAAAATGTAAAATATTTACCTGAGTTCGGCTGGCAGCCTATTGTTTTAACTGTATCAAACGGACAATTCCCTGCAAGAGATGAATCCTTACTTTCTCAAATTCCCGATTCTACAATAGTGAAACGGGTACCTATTTACGAGCCTTATGACATTTACCGATTTATAACCGGTAAAAAAGCAGGAACACCTATTGATGTTAACGTAATAAAAAAAGAATCACAAAAACTTACTACTAAAGAAAAATTTGCTGAACTGATACGCTCTACTTTTTTTATTCCAGATGCTCGTGTAGGCTGGCTTCTAACAGCAGGTAAGGCTCTCAAAAAAATACAAAAAGAATATAAAATAGATGCTGTGTATAGTTCATCCCCACCTTATACATGTTCGTTAATAGCAAGAAATTTCAAAAGAAAATACCATGTCCCATGGGTAGCCGGATTTAGAGACCCATGGCGGAAATTCCTTACTGCACCAAAGAGGTGGTTTCTTCCCGATTTAATTGATATTAGAATGGAACGTTCCGTATTTGAAGAAGCAGATACTGTGGAATCTGCATGGGAAGGCATTACAAAAGATGCATTAGGTAAATATCCTCTACTAAAAAAAGGAAAATTTTTTCATGTACCGAACGGCTTTGATTCCTCAGATTTTCCAACTGTTGATGGAAAAAGAAACGATAAGTTCACAATTACATATACCGGTTCTTTATATGGACGCAGAAATCCTTCAAGTTTTTTTTCCGCAATAGAGCTTTTAATAAAAGAGAAGAAAATTAATCCTGATAAAATTTGCATACGATTTATAGGCAGATTTGGAGCTGAAGTAGAAGAAATGTTCCTTAATACATCATTTAAAAATTCAATTGAAATTATTTCTTACATGCCTCATGAAGAGAGTATAAAATATTTGTTGCAATCGGATGCATTGCTTCTTATTGTAGATGAAGCAAAAGAAAGCGAAGAAATTGTTCCCGGAAAAGTTTATGAATACATAGGTGTAAAAAAACCAATTTTAGCGATAGCTCCTGCCGAAAGTGCAATAGCAAAACTCTTAGACGAAACTTCTTCCGGCTTAGTTGCTCATCAAACCGATATTGAAAAAACAGCGGATATAATTAAAAATTATTATTTAAATTGGAAAAATAATGAAAATAATTTTAAGCCTGATACTGAAGCTGTTAATAAATATGAAAGAAAAAATGCTGCAAAAATGTTATCTGAAATACTTAATGAATTAATAAATAGAAAGCGAAAATAATATGAAAAGAATTTATTTTTACTTGTTCATTTTGGGCTTGTTTTTTGTCTCCTGCTCCGGCTCTAAATATTCTGTATCCACAGACAAAGAAGGAACAAAAATAATAACTGGTCCGATAAATTGGGAACAATGGCAAAATATAGCCGGATGGAAAAATTATTCGCCTGTTGGATATAATCCTGACCCAATCCGCATAAAAGAAATAACTGACCGTTTGACTACAAAAGACCTTTCATTTATAATATTTGCCGGCTCCTGGTGCAGTGACTCCGAGACTGAACTGCCAAAGATA